>JAQYVR010000013.1 GCA_030145395.1 Desulfobacteria bacterium | reverse complement strand
GAAGCGAGCGGCCCACGCAAGTGGGCAAATCCTGAGCTGTTTGAGGCCGTTAGGCCGAGTTCTCAGGATTTAGTAAGCAAGTCCGTAGATGGGTCAAAAGGTTCAAACACACAAGTGAAAAGAGGTTATGCAAAGGTCTCGGAGATCTTAGCCTGAACAGGTCGGGCACTTATGTCATATCGATAATCTCTTGTTGCTTCGGCCTTGGTTATAGCTTAACCATACTTATTTTGGACAAAAAGGCAAGCTTGTATCCATAGAATGAAGAGACGATCTAAAGATCCCCGGGATATTCTGCTCGGTGCCCATTTTTCCATAGCAGGCGGCCTGCATAAGGCCGTTTTGACTGCATCCGAATATGGATGTACTGCCTTGCAGATATTTACTAAGAACGCCACTACATGGAAGGAGCGGACCCTGTCACACCAAGAAATTGAGCGCTTCAATGAGGTGAGGGAGCTGGCTGCCATTCAGAGCATCTGCTCTCACGCTTCATATCTGATCAACCTGGCTTCGCCTGAATCTATCAAATATGACAGGTCCTTAAAGGCCCTTGAGAATGAATTATTACGGTCATCTCTACTAAGCATACCATATGTGATCATGCACCCCGGCTCCCACATGGGGGCCGGAGAGGACAAAGGCCTGCAAAGGATCGCCCAGGGGATCAATACCATATTCGACCGTTCCCCAAATATCACCTGCCGGCTCCTCCTTGAGGCCACAGCCGGCCAGGGATCTAGCCTGGGCCACACCTTTGAGCAGTTGGCTCGTATCTCAGATTCGGTGGAAGCCAAGGAGAGGGTCGGCGTTTGTTTTGATACGTGCCACGTCTTTGCAGCAGGCTATGATATTCGCGGGAAAAAGGCTTATCAGGGGACCATGCAAAGCCTGGACAGAATCATAGGTATTGACCGCCTCTGCGTCATACACCTGAACGACGCAAAAAAGGGACTTGCCGCCAGGGTAGATCGACACGAGCATATCGGCGAGGGAAAAATCGGAATAGATGCATTTGGATTCATCATGAACGATGCGAGACTAAAGACTATCCCGAAGATTCTTGAAACTCCAAAGAAGAAAGGCTCAGTTGACTATGATCAAATCAACCTGAACCGATTGCGTGCCCTGGTATCGGGTTGAGGCATCCTGAATATGAAAATAATCTCGAGATTTCTCTGAGGGGATCTGGGCAACAGCCTGTTAAGATACGACTTACATTTGATCGATGCCAAGAATTCAGGAAACTACATCAGGTCTTTTTCTCCCATCATCTGCAACTTGAGTTGACGTTTATCATCATTCGCCACATGAACGGTCTGGGTGGGAAAGGCAAAGTCGATCCCTTCTGTTTCAAATCTTCTCATGATTTCGAGGCAGGTTCTTTGAAGCCATGCCTGGTAGTCCCAGTAGTTGGGCGGATGATACCAAGCCAAAACCAAGATATTGAGATTCCAGTCATTGAAGCCGTTGAAATACACCCGCGGGGGGAACTCCTCATTCATTCCTTCATGATTTTCAAGGATTTCTCCGATAATCTGAACCGCCTGTTCGGCTTTCTCCGGGGAAGTATCATATGTAATTCCGATATTTGTCAGCCAGCGTATGTAAGGTCTCCGGGCGATGTTCTCCGAAGTGGAATTGACGACCTTTTCGTTCGGGATCGAAACCAGGTGACCGGTTAAAGTTCGAATACGGGAACTCCTAAATCCAACCGATTCTACAACACCGTCGTAATTGTCGATCACGATTCTTTCCCCCACCTGAAATGGCTTGTCAAAGAGGATGGTGAGTGTCCCGAAGAAGTTAGCGATAGAATCTCGGGCTGCCAGAGCCACTGCCAGACCGCCTATGCCGAGTGACGCCATCAGGGGGCCGATTTTGAGCTCGGTAAGATTTTGCAGAATGATGATGCCACCGATGATGACGATGAAGACTCTGAGCGTTTTCCCCGCGAGGGGAGCGACTATATCGTCAATGGTGCTTTCCGTGGTACCGACCCAGCTTCTAATTCTTGCATCGATAACGTCAACCAAGCGGTAGATGAACCATAAGACTGCGAAGGCCCCACCGATGTCGGCGGCCTTTTGGGCCACAAGATGGACCAGATTAGCACCTTCGGGAGTCTGGAAATGGATAAACAGCGGCGATAGAGCCCCATAGATTCCATAGACCCAAACAAAAAGCGAAAGAGGTTTGGAGAGGGCTGTTAGAAGTAGGCTTCTCCATGAGACAGCGTCCTCCTCGGAGGGGATTCTCCGAATGTGTGCCCGGATTAGCCATCGTAAAATTCGTTCGACCGCAAGTACCAAGAAGACCAATAGCAGGCAGAAGCTGAACTTAAGCCATGTAATACCCGCAAAAACCTCGGTGTTGATCCAGCCACCAAGGTGTGTTGAAGCCTTTTCACTGAACCGCTCGATCTCTTTACCGAGGGCCTCGCCAGCCTGATCAAGCTTCTTCATCTCGACAGGGACGACAGCATCTTTACCTGAAGACACACCCTCGGTTGTCGTTGGTGGTCCCTCCTCATGTTTGTCCACTTGGCCCAAAACATGGCAGGGGGCGTTCAGCCAGAGAGTCACCCCTAAGACAAGAATAGCCCAAAATAAGCGTTTCATCTTCCTGTACTCCCCTTTCTTACTAATCTGGTCTGGTTCGGTCCTAATGCCTTTAGAAAAGACTATTTAAGAGCTACTAACAAAGTGCATAGATAGCACTTGCGGGGATTTGTTGCCAAGTTAATTCTCGTTGCAGGGGATAATGCGTGGCCTTGGGGTTAAACGAAGTCACTCCCAAACTACAGGCCTTGTATGAAAGGAGATCGGGGAGAGAGAAATATTGGCGTTTCAATACGGTTCTGATATGGTGAGACGGTAGGAAGTTCTGACTTTGAGTCCGTTGAACTTCGGCCTGTGGGTGAGGGCCTCGACATCTCAGGTGAAACTTGTGCGCTTCATAGAGGGTAGGTCAGACTTATGAAAATGGTCGAGAAGATAAAGGCAATGTCGCGTTTGGAAAAATCGGTTGCAGCAGTATTGACATCTCTTGTCATCTTCACAGTGGTCGGGTTTCTTATCCTGCCCCCGATCATCAGATCAGTATTGCAGAAGAAGCTTGCAGAGAATCTGCATCGTCAAGTGGTGGTGGAAGATATAGACCTGAATCCGTATGTACTTTCATTGACTGTTCAGGGTTTTGTCATCAAGGGTTTTGAAACACCAGACACATTTGTCTCCTTTGATGAGCTTTACGTGAATCTTGATATCATGTCTCTGTTTAAGTGGGGACTCATTGTAAAAGAGATTAGAATCGAACGGCCCTATATAAGTATCATTCGGCACGAAGAGACGCGTTATAATTTTTCCGACCTGAACCAAGACAAAGCTCCGAGTTCAACACCTTCAACCGCTCTGCAATTCTCGGTGAATAATATCCAGCTGCTCAACGGGTCTATCGATATCCTGGATGAGACAAAAGACAAGAAGCACAAAATGACAGACATGAACATCAAAATCCCCACTGTATCTAATATGCCGTACGACCTTGATATATTTGTCGAGCCGCTCTTTGAAGCAAAGTTTAATGAAACCCCGGTTTCTCTGAAGGGAAGAACAAAGCCGTTTCACGATACTCTTGCAACAATCTTTCATGTCGACCTTAAAGATATTAACGTGCCCTATTATCTCGCTTATGTCCCTCTGGAACAGAATTTCAAAGTCCTTTCAGGGGATCTTGATATAAAAGGAACGCTCTCTTATGTACAACGTCCCGGCGTACCACCGGCCTTCTCCGTGTCAGGGGATGTGGTTCTCAAAGAGACCGAGATTGTCGACTCAAAAGAGAGTCCAGTATTAAAGCTCCCTCGGCTTCATGTCGCTATTGCCGCCACCGAACTCTTTTCCAGGAAAGTTCACCTGTCCAAAGTTTCGATCCAGTCGCCTGAAATCAACGTACTGCGCGATAAGGCAGGACAAACCAACATAGAAGCAATGTTGCCTGAAACCAGACCAGGATATGTGGTTCCCAAAAAGGACGAAGAATCACCCCCCCTTCATATAGATGCCGACAAAATAGAATTGACTGCCGGCAGGGTATTCTTCTCTGATCTTTCCGGGATTGAGCCTTTTGAGACTACTTTAACGCCCATCAATGTCAGCATAGATCGCTTCAGCAATGCTAAGGACAAACGCGCGGTGTATGACTTATCTGTCCAGACAGAGGCCAATGAGACATTCAGACTCAGTGGTGAGTTCTCCGTCGATCCACTGATTGTGGAAAGCAAATTAGAGCTTGAAGGGGTGACCCTGAAGAAATACTCGCCTTACATCGCAGAGCACGTAAGGCTTGTCCTGACGAACGGCAGCCTTTCAACAAGCGGTAACCTCTCTTTGAACTCTTCCAAGGAAGAGGGCATTAGCGTAACGTACAAGGGCGAGGCAGCCGTATCCGATTTGGCGTCGGTTGACCAGGTAAATGCCGATGACTTTGTAAAATGGAAATCTCTGCGTTTCAACAGCATCGATTGTGGCTACAACCCCACGTACATCAACGTGGAGGAGGTAGGTCTCAACGATTATTATGTACGCCTAATCGTGAATTCTGATCAAAAACTCAATCTCCAGACCATTGTCAAAGAAGAGGCAGAGGAGGAAGTTTCCCCATCTGACAAGGGCGAGAAGACCGCGGTGGCTGTGAGAATTGAGAAGGTTGCATTGAAAGACGGCCATGTCAATTTTTCTGATAAAAGCATCTCCCCGGCCTATTCAGCTGACCTCAAGGAGATTAGCGGGACCATATCAGGACTCTCCTCTGAGGAAACGAAGTTCGCCGAGGTCCTTCTCGCAGGCAAGCTTGACGACTATGCGCCCCTCTCTATCACAGGCAAGATCAATCCGCTGATCGAGGACCTTTTCGTGGATCTGAAGCTCGGTTTTAAAGACATTGAGCTTAGTCCTATGACTCCCCATGCCGGAAAATATGTTGGGTACACCATAGAGAAAGGGAAGCTTTCACTCGACCTAAAGTATCTTATAGACAAAAGGAATCTCGATTCTCAGAATGATGTGTTTCTTGATCAGCTTACTTTTGGGGACAAGGTTGAAAGTCCCGATGCGGTCAAGCTTCCAGTAAAACTTGCTATTGCTCTTCTAAAGAACAGAGATGGGGAGATTGACCTGCACCTACCTGTTGCGGGTAATATCGACGACCCGGAATTCAGGGTGGGTGGTATCGTCCTCAAAATGGTTATGAACCTTCTTGTCAAGGCGGCGACATCTCCCTTTGCCCTCTTGGGCGCTGTATGTGGCGGAGGGGAAGAACTCAGCGTCGTGGAATTTGACTATGGCAGGTTCGATGTGCAAACAGAAAGCCAGAAGAAGCTTGATACGCTAGTAAAGGCTCTATACGACAGGCCATCACTAAAACTGGACATAGAAGGCCATGTTGACATTGAAAGAGACAAAGAAGGGTTGCGGCAGTACTTCTTCGACAAGAAGTTGAAGGCCCAGAGGCTGAAGGAGATGGTGAAAAAGGGCTTGCCGGCGATTCCAGTGGACGACGTGGCAATAGACTCCGATGAATACGAAAAATACCTGAAGAAAGCATACAAGGCAGAGAAGTTCAAAAAGCCCAAGAATATTGTTGGTCTTGCCAAGAAACTGCCGGCGCCCGAGATGGAAAAACTGATACTGGACCACATAGAGGTAAAAGATGATGATTTGAGATTACTCGCGATAGAGCGTGCGCAACGAGTCAAAGACCATATTTTGAAATCCGGCACCATCGAGGCGGAACGGATATTCCTCGTAGAG
>JAQYVR010000265.1 GCA_030145395.1 Desulfobacteria bacterium | reverse complement strand
GACCAAACAGTAGGAGCAACAGAGTCAGCCGACCCGTCAGGTGGATGTATAAATGGATGACTGTTGTAGGGAACCGACTCATTGTGGTTTTTCCCCCAAGCTGTGTCGTTTATCCTTAATCATGCTGAGACGTCCTTCGGTCCGAATCCCGAGCCTCAAGATTAAGCGCCAGCGGTCCATCAACGGCCTTCATCACCTCTGATGCCGGAAAGCCATGCTCCAGCAAGGTGGCCATCGCGTGCAGGTACTTACGAATATGTTGAAAAAATTTCTTGTAGCCGGCACAAAGGTAGTGCAGCCCTGGTTCCTCATATGGGCTCTGGGCAAAACGATGCTTCGGGCATCCACCCTGGCATGCCGCCAGCACCTCACACTCCAGACACCAACGAGGCAGGGCGGTCTCCTTCTCCACACCAAAGCCGTCCTGGCAGGATTTATTGACGATCGTAAGAAGATCATCTGTTAAAATGTTGCCGAGTCGATAGTTTGGGTAGACATAGTGGTCACAAGCGAACAGGTCTCCGTCATGTTCGATAGCAACTGAACGCCCGCATCTCTTTGCATGGATACAGACTGGTGATGAGTTGCCAATCCAGGCATTGAGAGCCCACTCAAAGTTCATAACGAAGGTCTTCCCGACATCGTTACGAACCCAGTCTTCATAGATGGCGATGAGAAAATCTCCGTACTCCTCCGGTATTACTGACCAGTCAGTGACAGTGATGTTCGGTTCGTCACGGTCGAGCACGGCCGGTCCCGCAAGGTCTAGGCCTAGCTGCTCTTCAGCGCTTCCGGGCAATCGTTCTATGATCGGTACGAACTGAATGAACTCAACCCCTTCCTCTTTCAAAAAACGGTAGGTCTCAAGCGGCCTTCGGGCAGTCTCCCGGCCGACGCTGGCCATAACGTTATACTCAACGCCATGTTTCTGTAACAGTCTTAAGCCGCGTATTACTTCTTCGAAGCTTCCCTTGCCTTGATGATCTTTCCGGTAACGGTCGTGAACTTCTCTCGGCCCATCCAGACTGAGCCCGACCATAAAGTTGTGCTGTTTCAGAAATAAGCACCATTCGTCATCCAGCAGGGTACCGTTGGTTTGCAGCGAATTCCTGATCGTTTTTTGCCCGGCGTAAGGGCCCTGGAGTTCAATGACCCGACGGTAAAAACCCAGACCTATAAGGGTTGGCTCTCCACCCTGCCAGACGAATTCCACCACCGGAGTCGGTTGGGATTCAATGTAAGTCCTGATGAAGGCGACCAGAACGTCATCTGACATCCTGAAGTTTGCACCTTCATCATAGAGAGACTGCTTCTCCAGGTAGAAACAGTAATCGCAATCAAGATTGCAAATTGAACCGACAGGTTTAGCGACTATATGGAGTCCGGAAATTTGGGTTTCGGCGTTCAAAAAAGCCCTCTTATTTAAAATGATGGAGTTTTGAATTCTGTTGAATTTATTTCAATAATGGCGTCTTTGCTGAGAGCCTTCGTTAGCAACTCTGAGAGCTTCCAGCACACGTCAATCTGATCATTCTCAGAACCAGCGGCGCTGCTCATTGCTGTCCAGATAAGTTTTCGGCTCGAGGCATCGAACAAATGGGTCTGAAGGGTCGCACCTTCTCCGTCCATTTCACCGGCAACAATACCGACGCCGCTCATAGAGATTGTTGTGGATGAATTTGCCGTCGTTGTCGTCTCGGAAACCGATCGATATTCAACATGGCCGGTGGAAAGCTTGTAATTCTTATGTTCGGATTGCGAGAGAACTCGTGTGATGATGACGGCGTCCGCCCCCGCCTGCCGAGCCACGGTCTCCAACTGAGATTCGTCTGCCTTTCTGATATCGCTGACCAAGGTGTGACTGGCAACTGCACCAACACCGTGATCGTTCAGAGTTTCGGCAAAAATGTTTTCAAATGATTGACGAAGGTTGTGTCTCGGGGTAATCCCAACAACCAGGATTTTTTGAAATTTGGTTGAAGGTGCTTCCGAAGTCTTCTCAGTCTCATTGATTTTAACAATAGTAGAGCATGAACACAGCAAGGCGGCTGCTAGCAACCATAGGAAGGTTTTGGGAGCCATCTTCCAGAGAGTTCTGTGAAATTTCTTATTAATGTCTGAATGTTCAGTGTTCATATCCACCCCTGTTCCTTGAACCGTTTCTTGAGCTGGTCGCCAATTTCCTTGGCGGTCTGTTTGGCCCGCCCGTCTACCG
>JAQYVR010000239.1 GCA_030145395.1 Desulfobacteria bacterium | reverse complement strand
TGAGGAGTTCTTCTGATGAGCAAGGCCGCACAAGCCCGCCCGCCTCGCCTGAGCCTTAGCGATGGCGGGCAGGGGTTTTCGTTGAGGCGTACAGATCGTACTCCGCAGACGGCCTCTTCACAAGCCGCAGGCGCAAACCCGAGGAGAACGCCGCTCATCGCAAAAAGGGCCATTTATGGATGGAAACTGGCTAAATCAGGTCATACTCCTCTAACAACTTGATCACTCTTTTGGCGGATTGCGGTGCATCTTCCTCGGAGGAGCGGATAGTGAGGTCAGGATTCTTTGGGACTTCATAGGGGGCGGAGACGCCGGTGAAGTCCTTGATCAGCCCGGATTTGGCCTTGGCGTAGATGCCTTTCTTGTCGCGAGCAGCACATACGTCAGGGGGGCACTCCACGTAGATTTCGAGATACTGCCCATCCTTTAAGAGTGATCGAACCTTCCGACGGTCCTTGCGGTACGGCGAGATGAAGGCAGTTAGGACAATCATGCCTGCGTCCACAAAGAGTTTAACCATCTCGCCTATGCGGCGGATGTTTTCTGTTCTGTCCTCATGACCAAATCTGAGGTCCGCACAGAGGCCGTGACGCACGTTGTCTCCGTCAAATACGTATGTGGAGCAACCTCGTTGGTGCAGCTCTTTTTCAGCCAGGTGGGCAACCGTGGATTTCCCGGAGGCGGAAAGGCCTGTGAACCAGAGGAGGGCTCCCTTGTGGCCATGGAGTTTCTCTCTGTCCTTGCGGGAGACGTGGCCATTGAACCAGGTAACATTATTGTTGTTTGATATCTTATCCGTCATGTCGGACTCCGTTAGCTGATTAGTAATGCATTTAGGTAAGAAACCGATGCTGGATACTTGATGCCGGACGCTGGATAAACAATATCATTATTGGAACACATCATCCAGTACCCAGTATCAAGCATCCAGTATCAAGTGTCTGATCGTTAATGCCCTCTTGCCTCATTACGCTAACCGTGGCGATGTTCATACACTCTAATGCCCGATACGACAAAAGGATCTTCTTCTCAAGGGGCATAGCCGTTTGGATTATTTTTGTGCCAGGTCCAGGCCGTTTCCATGATAGCCTCAAGGTCAGTAAACTTTGGCTTCCACCCCAGATCCTTCATCGCCTTTTCGCTGGAACTGATAAGGACTGCGGGGTCGCCAGGACGCCTTTCCACCACTCTCGCGGGAATTTCTTCATTGGTTGCACTTCGAGCGATCTCAATGACCTGCTTCACGGAATACCCCGTAGCATTTCCTAGATTGTATTGCCCGCCTGACAAGCCTGTCAATAACCTTTCCAGGGCAAGTAGGTGTGCCTGGGCCAAGTCTTCGATGTGAATATAATCTCGAATACATGTGCCGTCAGGCGTTGGATAGTCATCCCCGAAGATATCTATATGGGGCCGTTGACCAAGGGCTGTCTTAAGAATCAGGGGGATCAGGTGTGTTTCCGGATCATGATCTTCACCCAGCTCTCCGTCAGGGTCTGCACCGGCTGCATTGAAATACCTGAGACAAATCGATTCAAGCCCGTACGCCTGTCTGAAATCATGAAGTATCTGTTCAACCATGAGCTTGGATCTTCCATAAGGATTTATCGGTTTTTTCGGGTGATCTTCTGTTATGGGGGTTTCGACCGGTTCCCCGTAGATTGAGCATGAAGACGAGAATATGAAATTGCTTATATTCTCTTCAACCATGCACTCAAGGAGGGCAAGGGTATTGACCACATTGTTCTGGTAATATTTTGCCGGTTGTTTCATTGATTCTCCAACATAACAGAACGCAGCAAAATGCATGACAGCTGCAACCGGGTATTCTGAAAATATCTTCTGGAGAAGACTTGCATCGTTCATTGATCCCTCGAAGAAAGGCCCGAACTTCGTTGTTTGCCGGCTTCCGTGATCAAGGTTGTCAAGGACAATAGGCACGTAGCCGTTTGCGGAAAGGCACTTGGCCATGTGCGATCCAATGTATCCTGCCCCACCAACAACTAGAACGTTTTTCACAAAAAGCCTCCCTCTCGAATGCGGATTTCGGAACGCGGAAAGCAAAAACGAAGTTAATTCCGAATTCCGAATTCTCCATTCTGCATTCGTTTCATCCTCTCACAAAGACGGGTCATGCGCTTCTGCGGCTTGTCATTGCGCAGGGCAATGGCCAGGGCCTGTTTAGTGCCGATGAGGACAACCAACTTCTTGGCACGGGTTACCCCAGTGTATATAAGGTTTCTTTGGAGTAATACAAAATGCTGAGTCATCACCGGCAGAATCACGGCCCCGTATTCTGAGCCCTGTGACTTGTGCACCGAGACTGCATAAGCGAGTACTAGCTCGTCAAGTTCGGAAAACTCGTAGTCGACGGGACGGCCTTCGTATTGGACAGAGACCTTGTGAATATCGCGATCGATTCGGCTGATGGTTCCAATATCTCCATTGAAGACATTCTTCAAGTAATTGTTTCTAATCTGCATCACCTTGTCCCCGCGCCTGAAGTTGTAACCCATACGCTCAATCATGTCTGCTGACGGGTTCAAGGCTTGCTGCAGCACGCGGTTCAGGTTGGTTGTGCCTATGGTGCCTTTGTGCATGGGGGTAAGTACCTGGATCTCTGACATGGGGTCCAGGTTGAATCGGTTTGGAATCCTCTCACAGCAAAGGTCCAATATTGTGGAAAGCACTTTTTCAGGATCTTCCTGCTGGATGAAGTAGAAATCTTCGACTGTATCGCGATTGGAATCCGGAATGGTCGGCGAAAAGCCTTGGTTCATTCTGTGGGCATTTACGATGATCAGACTATCCCGGACCTGCCTGAAGATCTCATTTAATAATATGACAGGTACCTGTTTGGAGTCGATCATGTCCCGCAGTACATTCCCGGGTCCCACCGAAGGCAGCTGATCCACATCCCCCACCAGGATCAGAACGGCGGTCATGGGGATCGCCTTAACAAGATGATACATCAGAAAGGAGTCTACCATGGATGTTTCATCCACAATTACCACATCGGCATCGAGCGGATCTGTTTCGGTTTTTTGAAACCCGCCGCTCTTGAAGTTGTAGGCGAGAAGGCGATGAATCGTTTTTGCTTCATGGCCTGTGACTTCTGAAAGCCTCTTGGCCGCCCGACCCGTGGGCGCGCAAAGCTTGACCTGCTTTCCGGCTGCCTCAAAGACCGCCAGGATAGCCTTCACCAATGTGGTTTTGCCCGTACCAGGTCCACCTGTTAGAATTGATACCTTGCAGGAAAGCGCTGTTTGCAGCCCGGCCCATTGTCCTTTCGAAAGCATAACAGCGAGTCTGCGTTGGACCAGTTTCTCTATACGTGTGACATCTTTGCCAAGACCTTCGAAGGGCACAGAAAGGAAGGCCTTAAGGCGGCTGGCCAGACCCACCTCAGCCGCGTAGGAAGCTCTCAGGTAAACGCCCATCGCAGCCCTGGCAGAATCATCTTCAACCTGAAGGTCCTCAAGCACAATGTGTCCGGATGAGGCGAGGTTCGTCACCGCCTCTTTCAGTGCGGTGTGGTCCATCTGGAGGAGAGTTTCAGCCCTATCGAGCAGTTGATCGTAGAGAAGAAACAGGTGTCCTTCGTCGGATACCTTATTCAGCACATGCAGGATACCAGCCTCGGCCCGTATTATGGCATCCTTGGCAATGCCGATTTTTTCTGCAATTCCATCAGCAATGAGAAAACCGATGCCAAATATGTCGATTGCCAGTCGGTAGGGATTTTCCTGGACCACCCGTATGGCATTTTGGCCGTAATGCTTGAATATCTTGGCACTGTAGCCTGTGCTTACGCCGTGGCCCTGAAGAAAGATCATAACATCCCTGACTTCCCTCTGAGCCTCCCATGCTGTGCAGATGGTTTTAAGGGTTTTCTTCCCAATGCCCTTAACCTGAAGGAGTTTTTTGGGAGAGCGTTCAATGACCCGGAGGGTCTTCTCCCCGAACCGGTCAACCAGTCGTTCGGCCATTACCTGGCCAATGCCCGGGATCAGTCCTGATCCTAGGTACTTCTGAATTCCGTGGATCTGGGAGGGAAGACTGACGCTGTAGTTGGTGGCCCTGAACTGGCGGCCGTATTTGGGATGGGTTTCCCAGGCTCCCGAGAGCTTGAGCCCCTGTCCCGGCGTCATGCCGGCCAGTTCGCCTACTACAGTCACAAGATCCGGGTCTCCCCCGACCTTTATCTTCGCTACCGTATAGTGGTTGTGCTCGCTGGAGAAAACAATTCGCTCCAGGTGGCCTTCTATTGTTTCCGACATAAATAGCTGTCCCACAAAGATATACTTGAATATTGCGTGTATGTACGGAAAGTTAATGGACGGACCGAGATATGTCAATCGATTTAAAAGGCCATTCTGTCGGCATTTGGCCGGTTTCAGCCAGGCCATTCCTCCTTGAGTCTGTTCAACATGTCTGATAGCATTTTCCGGGTGGGTTACAGTTGACTTGGTAGTTACAATCCTATAGGGTTTGTGCCTGTGGATCTGGGAAAAATCAGGGACATCGGTGTGGCGGCTGCAATTCGGGCAGGCGAAATTCTTCGTAATCGCTGGGACAAAGCCCACACAGTAGAAAAAAAAGGTGCTATCGATTTAGTGACTGAAGCTGACTTGGCCTCTGAAGATGCCATTATCCAGCTTATCCGGGCTGTTTTCCCGGGACACGCCATCCTGGCTGAGGAAAGTGGCATTACCCCCGGAACAGACCCTTACGAATGGATCATAGATCCGTTAGACGGCACGACGAATTTCGCCCATCACCTACCCGATTTCAGCCTCTCTATTGCCTTCGCTCTTGAAGGCGAGATGGCATTTGGCCTGATCTTGAATCCGGTTGCCGGAGAACTCTTTTGCGCTACGCGTGGGCAGGGAGTTGAACTAAACGGCCGACCCATTCGTGTCTCAAGCACAAAGACAGTTGCGGAGAGTTTGCTGGTCACCGGTTTTCCTTATGACCTTGAGCCCGTTATTGGTCCTTTGATGCAGCGGCTTGAGCGATGTATAATGGCTGCCCAGGGAGTTCGTCGGTTAGGGTCAGCTGCCCTGGATCTGTGTTATGTGGCCTGCGGGAGATTTGACGGTTTCTGGGAAGAGAATCTGGCTCCATGGGATACCGCAGCAGGTTGGATGATAGTCCAGGAAGCGGGAGGAACGATCTCTGACTTCTCAAGTGGAGATTATGGTATTGACAAAAAGGAAATTTTGGCTACAAATGGTCTTATTCACCAGGAGATGATGGCCCTATTGGCACTATCATGAAAAAGACGATACTTGATTCAAAGCTTCTGACGAGCAGATTCGACTGTTTTGGGCAGTATGAACCTGACGACACCGTGTGCCGTAATTGGTGTCAGAAAAACATTCGCTGTGCTATCGTGCAGCATCAGTATGAAGAGCTTGAAATACTGGAAGGTTTTTTCGACGCTGAGTTTGAGTCGGATAGGGTGCAATAGTCCATGCTGATCCCACCTGAAACACCTCATATACTCAAACCTTTGCTGACCCCATAAAATGTCATGATACGATTCTGTTAACTTGACTTCTCAAAAAGTATAGATAATGGCAAGGAATCTTGAATGGCCGTTCGGAATACCCAATGCAAGATAATGGGAAGAAAGGTCGAATAAATCTCCGCATCAAATATTGAAGCTCCCTGCAACCCCGTCAAGACGGGATCTCCGCCGCAATTCCGGCGAGCTTTATCGCAGGGTCATGACCGCCAAGGATCGAAGTCATCTAATCAGCAATATTGTGGACCACCTCAGCGGTGCGAAAAAACGGATACAGATGCGTCAGACAGCAATTTTTTACAAGGCTGATCCCGATTACGGTCGCCGGGTCGCCAAAGGGCTAAAGCTGAGCATCAAGGGGGTGGAACGACTATCGGGGATGTCTCAAGAGGAAAGGGCAAAGGCGACTGACCAAGGAACCTGTGGAGACAAGTAATAGAGCATTAACGGCATTTCGAAAAGTGAAGGCGAGGCCATCATAGCCCCGCATTTGTCGCTGCTTCGGTTTTTTTGGAGTCTTCGGTCTATATCAATAATAAATCGGAAGGAACAATTACATGTCAGACAAAAAGGGAGAGATAGCTCACAGCGAAGTGCGTTTTGGACACATCGCAGTACAAGAGGGGTTTATTGCACTAGAGCAACTTCTGGTGGCATTGAAGACCCAAGTCGAAGATGATATTGCTGAGGAACCCCACCGACTGCTCGGAAGAATTTTGTGCGAACAGGGCGCCATGACGTGGCCACAAGTAGGTAAGGTGCTTTTAATCCTTGGGAAGCCTGAAGACGTTTCTAAGTGATTTTGACCGCTCGGGCCGTACTCCTGGTGAGAAGTAAGTTTAAGAGCTAAGTCCATATTCGATCTCCAAGGGGGGGCAGGGCCAGCATAGGCCCTTATTCTTTAGAGCACTATTTGTTCTCAACACGCACGTCCTTGATCTATGGTTCAATAGCTTTTTCTACCAGAACCAGCGGGTGACAAACTTCAATCCTTCCTGCCAGGCCGTTTCGGCTTATTCCCTCTGCCAGTTGCAGAAGACACCCCGTGCAACCCGTGACAATCGTCTCGGGGTTCACCTTTCTGAAGTCCTCCGTACGCCGGTCCAGGATCTTCATGGATAGGGCAAAGTGAGAGAGGTTAAACTCCCCTCCGTGGCCACAACATTGGCCGGGGTGTGAAGCTTCTGCCAGTTGCACTCCGGGTAATGCCTCGATGAGTCTCCTGGGTGCCTGGGTGATTCCCTGGCCAAGCCTGAGATGACAGGGATCATGATAGGCAACTCGCAAAGGCCTCGTGTCCTTCTGTGGCTTAGCCGACTGAAGATTCTTAAGAAATACTTCAAAATCAAGATGGTCTACGAGAAAGGTCATAGCGTCCATGTGCTTTCCTGCTAATGAAGCAGCGGCATTACGGGATGAAGAGTCATCTGAAAACAGGGACGGGAGGGCCTTCAGGTGTGATCCACATGAAGCACACACGGTCAGGATCGCATCAAGCTCAAGAGACTTGAACGCCTCGATATTCTTAAGTGCCGACTCTCGTGCAGTCTCAGTATCACCCGAAACATAGGCAGGCAGGCCGCAGCAGATCTGGTCCCCTGGAATAACCGGGGTTACTCCCATACGTCTCAAGATACGCACAAGGGCACGGGATGTATCCGGAAATAGGTAGTTGGCACCGCAACCCACAAAGAGCCCGATCCGCGGTCCTTCCCCCGTAACGGCCGGCTCAGATTGAGCGCGTTGCAGAAATGGTTTCCAGGCGATGGGAGGAGCCGTCCTCCTTGCAGTGAAGAATGAGAGAGGGAACCGAAGATGCAGTCCGCTGGTTTCCGGGATCTTTTTGCAGGCCAGGGCCTGAAGGAGGGAACCACCCTTGAGGAGCACCTTGGCGCTCAATCGCCCCTCCCGTACGGCTCCGAACAAGGCTCTCTCGGTTTGGCCTTTCTTTCCGGTCTCAAAAAGCTTCTCGCGCCCTGTTTGCATGATGAGCGTTGTTTCAACCTTGTTTGCACAAACCTGGGAGCAGGCTCCGCACATAAGGCACCGGGAAAGGATGCTTTCAAGACGCTCCGACGCATTTATGGTGCCCGCTTCAACGCACTCCAGCAGGGCCAATTTACCCCGTGCCACATCAGATTCTTGGAACGTTGCTTGGTAGACAGGGCACACACTCATGCACTGGCCGCATCGCTTGCATTTGTTCAGATCGGTTTCCATCGTCAATTGTCTAACAGGTGAAAGCTGCAGAAATCATATCATACTATAGATTCTAAGGAAATTTGTTTGGATAGGAGTGTGCCGAAATCTTGCTGCAGGGAGCTTCCATCAGGATATCTAATAACGATCAGGTCAAATTGCTGATATTAGCTATTTGACATTTCTATGTGATACATAGAAAATATTCGAAACATTCGAGGCAGCCAGAAACCAAGGGGCTCAAGAACCCCCTTCTGGGTTTTTCTCAGGGTAAAGAGATGACCTGGGCTTTACCTATGAAGAAACCAAAAACTTGACAAATACCCTATCCTTTTAGTAGGAAATATTGCCAATTACTGAAAAACGATTGTCGTTAAGAGGGGTTCGGTCACGGGAAGTACAGGCAACGCCATGGGCGGCTTGCTGGTTTACCGTGAAAAGGAGGTGATGCCCGTCTGATCTGGAAGACATTTGATATCCTGTAGATGATATGATTTTCAACAACAGGAGGAATACGTATGAAGAGATTAGCCGTATTTTCCGCAACAATCGTTGTGGCGTTTCTTGTTTGTGGCATGATGAATCCGGCGTCGGCCGGCATAAAGGCCGACCTGGGTGACAATGCAAACTTAGAGGCAGGCATCTGGGCGCAGGCTTGGTTCCAGTCGGTTGAGGACGGCAAGGTCACAGCCAGCGGTACCGAAGATTTGAACGATTTTTTGATCCGCCGGGCCTATCTCTATCTGAAGGGTGACGTGACAGATCTGGTTAGCTTTTTCACCCACATTGCCTCAGACCGCGTTGGTCAGGATGAGTTGACAGAAGACACCTCCCTCGGGCTAGGGGGTGGCGTTGCCTGGCGCGATTTGTGGATTACCTTCAATTTCCATCCAGCCTTCATGGTTCAGGCGGGACGCATGTATGTGCCGCTGACGCGTAACTATGGCACAACTTCCACAAAGGCAATGTTGACCACTGATCTCCCGTTTCTCCAGGGTGGCATCAGGGGTGGTATCTTTTATACGAGCAAGGTCGGACGAGATGACGGTGTAACCCTATGGGGCAATCCTATGGACGGGCTTCTGCAATACCGCTTTATGGTCTCTGAAGGGGTTGAGAGTAGTGAGAATCCGGACGACAACCTTAGGTTCGTCGGCCGTGTGTCGCTCAGTCTGCTAGAGCCAGAGACGGGTTGGTTCAACAAGGGAACTTACCTTGGGAAGAAAAAGGTCTTGAGTCTAGGCTTGGGCTTTGATAGTCAAGACGATATCGACCCGGTGGGTGCTGTTGCTGAGGACGATAATTCGGTATGGACGGCTGATGTTTTCTTTGACCATCCTCTGGGAGACGGTGCGGTCACAGCAGAGGCTGCTTATATCGATATTGAACACTGTACCACAGATCAGGGTTTCACTTCTTTGGACAAGGGCGACGATGCCGAGAACTGGTATGTTCAGGCAGGATATCTTTTCCCTTTCCATTTGCAACCCTACGTGCGGTATGAAACCGTGGATGTGGATAGGGAGTTCGAGACTGACTTTTACAGTGTTGGGGTGAATTATTATATGAAAGGGCACAACTGCAAGATCAGCGCAGATTATACCCAGGTTAATCAAGAGAGTGACTTCACAAGAGATGACCAGGACATCCTCACGTTTCA
The DNA here is from genome assembly GCA_030145395.1 of Desulfobacteria bacterium. GTDB lineage: Bacteria > Desulfobacterota > Desulfobacteria > Desulfobacterales. The sequence goes on along the minus strand of JAQYVR010000239.1, from coordinate 36,535 downwards.
GATTGCCGTTGGATTCTAGTTTTGCTCAGATCGTTAACCGTGAACAAATTTGGCCTTGAGGGCTTAGAGCCCTCAAGGCCAAAATGTCCGAACCCTAAAGCTGATTGTTGGCGCTGTCTGCTGTGTCTGCGGGCAAAACGAAGGGGGATGTGAGGCCTATCAACGGGGGATTAGGCAGGAGATTCTTGCTAGTCTGCTCGTTTCAAATACTCTTCCACAATCCTCTTTGTTCGCAATAACCCCTCAGCTTCTCTCACCTCGAGGACCCACCAATTACAACCGATTCTTCGCAATATGGAGAGGCGGTCTTCAATGTCCTCCAGGCGGTCTGGGGGGGTATGTCCATGGCCGGAAACCTCTGTATGGTATATGTGGGCATTGATGACGCTATCCGCGTGAGGTGCAACAAAATCTTCGATGGCGTAATGTTGGCTCTTTATAGATTCGGATGCGTGGGCATGACCGATATCAAAGGTTACTGCGCTGCCACCTCGACGAACAAGCTTTTCAAAAATATCCGGCCTGCTCGTCCAGCCCTCGGCCAGGTTTTCGAGGCATATTTTCACACCACGGTCTGCACCATATTGAACCAGCCGTGCCAGGTTTTCCGTTGTTGCTTCCCATGAGAGAGGTTGAGTCGAATCACGGCCAAGCCCAATGTGAACAGTCAAACATTTCCCCTGCGCTTTGGAGACAAGACGGATAATCCGACGAAAAAGGGCCCCGGCCGCCTCGGCCTTCCACGGGTCATGATGACCCAAGTCCACTTTGTAAAAGGGGCAATGATACCGAATCTCAAGGGAGCCCAGGCGGGAGAACTGCTTTGCCCAAATTGATTCTTCTGCAGGCGTGTCGGGTAACGCCTGCATGTCAAAGGACCAGTCAATCCCGGAAAACCCGTGTTCACGGGCAAAAGCCTTGAGTCTGTCAACGTCAGGAAAGATATTACACATCGCCAGCTTTGGTTCGGCAGCAGTTTGAACACTGGTGATGGTGGAAGAGTGTTTCTCGGATGCGGTCAACGGATTGTCAGCTTTCTTTCTTACCATTTCCTTTGCTCAATTACACAGTACGTTGAAAAGAGGGCTAAGGCAAATAGAAAACACCAATAAATGGGGGACCCTTTTACTGAGTGAATGTATGGATAATTGGTTGAAGGAGCTGCAACATGAAAGCTCAAAGGTGGGAGCCTGTATTAGACCTTCAGGACTCGGGCAGCTATTTCCAGATGATCCGGAATATCCCCTGCAACATATGACTCGATAATCTTATTGGCGCACGGTTCAGCGAATTCTGCCAGGTATCTTTGAACCTGTTGGGCGGTCGTTTTGATGCTTCCGTCTGATCCTCGATAATTTCCGGACAAAACGCAGCCCAACTGTTCCTGGCCCGCGTGCCACTCAAATCCCAGGATCTCCGCAATGCGGGCTCCCTCCACGATGTGGCGGATAGGAAGGAGTAACCGCACCCCAAAATCGTTGGCTATGTTCTGGTAGACGTCCAGGGCTTCCGAAACCTGGTTTACTTTAATTGCTCCGTCATGTTTTTCCCTTTCTCCTGCGATGATAGGCGGTTCACCGAGCATTATGGAGAGCGGGATACGAACGGTGTGGAGATAGAGGTGGCAGCCTACACAGGGTGTGGAAAAACCATATCTTGAACGCAACTCACTGATAAATCGTCCGTTTAGGGCATGCCAAAAACCGGGAGAACCCAGGACCATCATATTGTGGACGCGCACTTCGGGCAGCCGGCTTGCCAGACGATCGACCGCCTTTTCCACACTTTCCCATTGCCCGTGTTCTGTCCCCGTATAGACGTACGTGGGAAGGAGGTCGGTGAAGCCCTCCGCCTCCACACCTTTCACGACTGCGGCCACGCTGTCGCGGCCTGCAATTTCAACGATGGCGAGCCCGGACATGGCACGGTATGTTTCAACCTTCTCCGGGGAAAGCAGCCATTCCGGAAGATCGATAACGCACTCCGGTTTATTTAGAAAGAGTTCTTTTAGGCGGGGCATCTTCTTTATGTGTCACATGATTGCTTAGTATAGACTGTAAGCCCAATAACGCTAACTCCGGAAGCCGAGCACAGAAGTATGAGTCGATTTGTACCATAACCTGGGCAGTGTACAAGGTAAATGGGGTAAACTCTGTATTTTACGGGACGAAGTACAGTAGTTTGGGATGGGCCGCGCCTAATAGAAACAATCGAGAAAGCAGATTGAGGTGGTGTTAAGATATTTGCTAAGTAATCCGTAATCTTCCATTCGGATTGTGACCAACTACTTGTCCAATGATCGCTGCCAATGGGATTCCGTTATCCTGCAGTTCCTTTAGGCAGGTATCCGCCTGATCCTCTGCAACGGAGATGACCAGTCCTCCGGATGTCTGAGGATCGAACAGGAGTGCTTCTTGCTCAGCAGATATTTCTGTGTCGGTTTCCCAGAACCCCTCGGCCAGTTTCCTGTTGGACTTGTTGCTTCCTGTGGTTTCGCCCCTTTGGTACATGTCAAGCGCGTTTGGATAAAAAGGAAGCTTGTCGTAGAAAAGATCGATCTGAACCCCGCTTCCCCTTGCCAGCTCGAGCGTGTGTCCCATGATGGCAAACCCTGTGACATCCGTGCAGGCATGAATGTCGAACCTCAAAGATAGTTCCAAGGCCTTTCGATTCAGGGAGGCAACCTGGGGAAGGATGGCCTCCAATTCGCGGTAGGGAAGCTTACCGGAACGGTTGGCATTAAAGAGAACACCCGTGCCCAGAGGTTTGGTGAGAATTAGCGCGTCACCCGGTTGCGCACCGCTGTTGGTGAGAATCCGGTCAGGATGCACGACCCCAGTGACAGACAGACCGTACTTCGGCTCATTATCATCCACCGAATGTCCTCCGGCCGTGGAAGCATCCGCTTCCAGAACCTTGTCTGTGCCGCCACGAAGAATCTCCTTCAACACGCCCATGTCCAGCTTTTTGGAAGGGAACATGACCAAGTTCAGCGCTGTGAGAGGCGTGCCTCCCATGGCATAGACATCGGACAGGGAATTGGCAGCGGCAATTTGTCCAAACCAGTATGGATCATCTACCGGCGGTGTGATGAAATCGGCGGTGCTGATCACCGCTATGTCGGGTGAAACCCTATAAACGGCGGCATCGTCAGATGTCTCGTAACCGATCAGCAGGTTGGGATCATCTGAGGGCCGTAATGACTTCAACACTTCCGACAGATCCGCCGGACCAATCTTGGCCGCTCAACCGCAGGTGCGTGACAGGCCGGTTAGGGTCTTCTTTCTCCTAAAAAAAGTCATCTGTTTCCCTCAAAGGGTTTTGAAATAGGTTCCATGTCTATCAGAGTTCTTTGACCGGATACTCAGCTTCTTTCCAGGCCTTTATTCCGCCCGGATACCGATAGACATTGGTGTATCCGAGTTTGACTGCCCACATAGCGCCATTATGGCTCCGGCCACACTTGGTGAATCCGCAGTATATGACGATCAGCCTGTTCTTATCCTTGCCCAAGAGTTTTCCAAAATCTTCCTTGGTCTTTCCGTCTGTTTCAGCGGTCTTCCACTCCGTCATCTCTATAATGGGAAACAAGAACTGAGCAGCACCGGGGACATGGTTTTTCTTGTAGCTTGCTTCATAGGGCATGGTATCGATAATAAGCATCTCTTTCTTCTGGTCAATCCAGTCTTTTAGTTCATTGGTCTTTACTATTTTGTATCCACCTCTCTGGAGTTCCCTGGCAAATTTGACGGCGACGGTTTCGGTGTCCAGCTCCTTTTTTCCAAAACAAAGCCCGCTGCTTGCCAGACCCAACGCCAGCACAGCACACATCAGTACAACCAGAAAAGTCTTTCTGTTACACATACGTTCAGTGCCTCCTTCCACTATGTTGTCTGTCTAAGCCTCTTTAGGAAACCATTACCTTCCATTATGGTCCGCAGGAAAAGCGCGCCCTTGGGAAAGGATCGAGTGGCCCTGCGCCACCAGAAAAGGTAAAGCGCCCCGGCCATCATCCCCAGATCCCGGTAAAGGGCTATCCTCAATGCGCCATGTTCCCGTAATTCATCAGCAGAAAAACAACCGCAGTCAATGTCCAGGTCCTTCAAGATGCCGAACCACAGGACAAACGCGAACAAGACCAACAGGCCAAACGTAAGGCTCAAGCTGCCCCGTACGTCGAAGATCAAACCCAGCCCTGCAACCAGCTCCAAGACGGGAAGGCCAATAGCCACCGGAACCAGCAAGCCCTCCGGCACCAATTCATAGGCAGAAATGATGTTGGCGAAGACTTCCGGGTCACTTAGTTTGACTATGCCGGCCCACACAAAGATCACGCCAAGGCCAAGGCGGATCAAACGATAGGGCCAAAGCGAGATAAATATGTTCTTCATATCTTGCACTCTGATGATTTCCTTTGGTCGCCCCTTTGTGACGTATTGACTTAGTATATTATTAGAAGCAGGTGCAGGAAGTCCAATACTTAATATCGATAAAAGCTTGGCTATGATATAGAAAATATCAATATCAAGGTGGTGTGTTCTTGAGGAAATGGGCACTGGCGTGTACGGAGGGATGCTTTTAGCGTGTATTAGAGGGTGTTTGGATAGTCGCAGCTATGCAAGGGGAGTGCCTGGCTCAGACGGGCCGTCCACGGTCACCAGCCTGAAGGTACTGCCGTCGGAGGCTGTCAAGACCATCCCGTGCGACATGATGCCCATCAGCTTGGCCGGCTTGAGATTGGCCACGATAACTACCTGTTTCCCGATCAGGTCCTCGGGCTGATAGTTCTCCGCGATGCCGGCGACGACTGTCTGCTCTTTTCCCACATTGACCTTCAATTTCAAAAGCTTTTTGGACCTTGGAACAGGCTCGGCATGGATCACGGTGGCAACCCTTAGATCCATTTTCTGAAACATGTCCATTGAGATCTGAGGCTTTGGCGAAGGCGACGTTTCATTGGACATGATGGCATCCTGGTTCAGAGATTTCAGTTTGTCCTCGTCAATCCTGGGAAACAGCGTAATCGTTTTTGGCAGTTCTGTTCCTGCTCGTGTCTTCCCCCAAACGATGAGGTCATCCAGTTTCTGGAAGGTCTGGGGCGAAGACATCCCAAGGTGTTCGTTCATAAGCAGGGAGGTCCGCGGCATAATGGGGTAAATCAGTCCTGCAATGATGCGGAGACCTTCCACGATATTGTAAAGGACTGTCTGGAGCTCTTGGTTCTGGGCCTTTCTCTTGGCCAGTTCCCACGGGGCAGTTAGGTCTATGTATTTGTTGATATGGTTTATAAATTCCCAAATCGCCATGAGGGCCTTATGGAAGGCAAGGTCTTCCATTGCTTTTTTATACTCCTGAACTGCCTTGCCGGCCTCCGACTTTATATTGAGATCCAGGTTACTCTCTGGAGCTGCATCACCTTTGGGCACGATCCCTTTGAAGTACTTGTGGACCATGGTCAGGCTCCGGCTGAAGAGATTCCCCAGGTCATTGGCAAGATCAGAGTTAATACGCTGCACCAGGGCCTTTTCGCTAAAACTGGAATCCAGGCCGAAAACCATCTCGCGCATGAGGAAGTATCGGAAAGTATCCGTGCCGTATTGACTCTTGAGCTCAAGGGGTTCCACCACATTTCCAATGCTTTTGGACATCTTGCTTTCGTCCACGTTCCAGTACCCGTGGACATTAAGGTGCTGAAAGAGAGGAATGCCCGCTGCCTTCAACATGATCGGCCAGTATATTCCGTGTGGTTTGAGGATGTCCTTGGCTATAAGATGCTGAACGGCCGGCCAGAATTTCTTTAACGGCTCACCATCCGGATATCCCAGGGCAGAGACATAGTTCAAGAGGGCATCGAACCAGACATAAGTGACGTACTGGTCATCAAAGGGAAGGGCAATCCCCCACTGAAGGCGACTCTTAGGGCGGGATATGCACAGATCCTCAAGGGGCTCCCGTAAAAAGGCTAGCACCTCATTTTTGTAACGCTCTGGGCGGATGAAATCCGGATGCGTGTTGATATAATCGATGAGCCAGTCCTGGTATCGACTCATTCTGAAGAAATAGTTGGACTCCTTGATCACCTGGGGAACAGTTTTGTGGTCCGGACATCTCCCGTCTACCAACTCGCGGTCTGTGTAGAAACGCTCACATCCAAAACAGTATGCGCCTTCGTATTCGCTGAAGTAGATATCTTCAGCGTCATAGATTTTTTGCAGGACTTCCTTGACAACCTTCATGTGGGCAGGGTGTGTGGTTCGTATGAAGTGATCATATTCTATGTCGAGTTCAGGCCACAACGCTTTGAAGAGATCACTGATCTGGTCCGCGTAGACCAGCGGACTCAGGCCTTCTCGCTTGGCTGCTTGCACTACCTTGTCACCATGTTCATCTGTCCCTGTCAGAAAATAGGTCTCACGACCGCACATCCGGTGGAATCTATTCAGGACATCGGCTACCACTGTGGTGTAGGCATGACCCAGGTGAGGACGGGCATTTACGTAATAGATCGGTGTTGTAACGTAAAACAGATTCACGCCGCTGTCTCCTCGATTATCTGGTCTATACCCACGTCAACCTCATCTCCATCGTCCGTCTTGATAGTAATTGATTCCTTTAATACGTTTTGCCTCACGACCTTTCCGTTTCCCTTTTTTGTGCGGACACGCTTTCCGGATTTGGGGAACTTGCCTTTAAGGTCGCAGTAAGTCTTATGTTCGAATGCCAAGCAGCACATCAGCCTGCCACACAACCCTGAGATCTTGGTGGGATTCAGTAAGAGACCTTGCTCTTTTGCCATTCGGATTGATACTGGTTCAAAGTCATTCATAAAGGCAGAACAGCAAAGCTGATTTCCACATCTTCCCATGCCGCCGCAAATCTTGGCTCGATTGCGCACTCCGATTTGGCGCAATTCAATACGCATGCGGTAGGCCTTGGTTAGCATCTTTACCAATTCTCGAAAATCGACACGCCCATCGGCTGTGAAATAAAAAGTCAGCTTGCTTCCGTCGAACTGGCTTCTTACAGAAACCAGGTTCATTTCAAGCCCCAATTCATCGATGCATTTTATGCAGTATGCGTGAGATTCCTTCTCCAACTCAACATTCTTCCTGTGCTTGGCGATATCTGCATCATTTGCCAATCGATAGACTTTCTTCAGACGGATATCTGATTCCCCTTCGCTGGCGGATCTGGGAGGAGTAGTTACCGTACCGAACTCCAAACCGTTCTCGGTTTCCACAATCACGCGACTGCCGCATGAAAGGACGAAAAGGCCGGCATCATAATGGTACATCCTGCCTCCTGGCTCCACGCTTACAGCGACAGTCTTGCCCATGGTATCTCCACAAAAAAAAGTGTCTAAAGTTAACTGAAATGCCTAAAGTGAGTTAAGGTTAAAGACCTGAAAAGACTTCTTGTTAGGATTTTTGTTGTTCTTTTGACTCTATGCACGATAGGCACTGTAGTTCACTGTAGCTCATTCTATGCACTTTGTCTCACTCTACTTCTGTCTCTTGACCTGAGCAGAGACGCATCATCATGACCTCCAGGGCCAGCCGCGGATTTGAGTTCCGGGAAATTGCGGCTTGTGCCGAGTTTACAACTTCTATCTTCCCCAAAAGTTCACTGATTGATTGCCCCCTTGAGGCATGCTGTATCTTGTCCATTAAGTCCTTATTAATGATTCTTTCAGGTGAAACTTTGTACATAAGAGCATCCCTGAACCAGGTCATAAGCACGTCCAAGGCATCGGCTAACCTGTCTTTATCACCGGATAAGGTTTCGGCGAAGGCGAAAACAGGCTGAATCGACCTCGTCGAAAAGGATGAAACTTGCTCAAGGAGGCTGGAGCGCCAAACGGTCCACTCTTCTCCGTCTACTGACAGGGCTTTGCCCAGACTTCCCTTCGTCAACACAGCAAGCGTTGTTGCTGTTTCTATCTCCAGCCCGCGCAGATCCACAAGCACCTCAGCGACCTTGTCGTACGGAATCGGCTTGAAAGCTACTTGCTGGCACCTGGAGACAATGGTGGGCAGAAGGTCCGTTGTTTGGGTTGCCGTGAGAATCAGCATAGTGTGCCTGGGCGGTTCTTCTAAGATCTTTAGAATAGCATTCGATGCTTGAAGATTCATCGCCTGGGCGTCATTGATGATTACGATCCGTTTGTTTCCCTCAAGGGGCGCAAATCTGAGTTCCCTAGATACATCCCGGACTTGGTCGATCTTGATAAAGACACCGGCTGGTTTTACGGTGATCATATCCGGGTGGGATCCAGAGATTACCTTGTGACAGGAGAGACACTCTCCACAAGCCGACACGCCCACAGGGCTCAAGCAGTTGAGGGCCATGCCCAGGGCTATCGCCGTTTTTCGTTTGCCGATTCCATCGATCCCTGTGAACAACAAAGAGTGAGGAATGCTCCCTTTTTGGAGCATTTGGGTCAAGAACCGGATGGGGCGATCCTGCCCAATGATAGATTCAAAGGTCATCCGCGTCTGCCTTCTCTGTAAACCACCATTCGTCAGAAGCAGTGTTTAGAATTTCCTTTGCCAACGATTTACCAACACTGGTTTTCATTCGATGCACTACATGCGGAAGCCAGCCCTCCGGCCCATTACTGCCTGTATCATGCAAGGCTTTTAGTTCCAGGATGAGCGCTAACTGGTCTGCGTCATGGGCAAGCTGGGCTTCCAGAGTCTTTGCCGCATTAAACTCTTCAATGAGATCACCCACCGCCTGACCAAAGGGAAGGTTCTCGGTCAGATCCGCAATAGCCTGGGATTCGTCCACCGAAAGGTATTTCTTTTGAACATAGTTGAGATCGCCTGTTCTGGCCTCTGTGAGGTCATGTATCAGGCACATCTGCAGCAGTTTGAGAGCGTTCGCTTCAGGGACGATTTGTGAGAAGACGAATCCGATGAAACTAGCAACGAAGCTATGGTCAGCTACTGACTCGCTACCAGATCCCAAGAAGTGAAACCCGGATCTGGGGATGTTTTTCAGAATCCTTGCCTCAAAGAGCAGATTTGCTATGGCTTTCATAATGTCTATCGTTCTTTTGTAAAAGGTTTATCAGTAATTATTTGATGTCCTTATCGCGTCATTTCTATTGCGATCAAGTAAAAGCTGATGGCGCTTGAGCCTGGTTGTTTTGACCGTAGCGCTGTGACTCTCCCCATGCTCCGTTACAACCCGAGAGCCTTTTTCGTAAGGCCTACATTTATACAATTGGCGCTACGAAGGCAACCCGAAAATGACTTGACACCCTTATGTGCCTCATATAACTTCCGCTCAAAATTGCATATTTCGCAATATGTTCGAGAGGAGTGCCATGCAAGTCGCGACCAGCAGTGAAATCATCCAGATGATTCTTTACGCAGGCCCCATGGTGCGGTTTGTCCTGTTGCTTTTGTTGTTCTTCTCGGTAATGTCCTGGGCCATCATCTTCGCAAAGCATTTCTCTATTAGGAAGGCACGCAAAGAATCGGCCCAGTTTCTTGATCTCTTCTGGAACAGCCGTGATCTTTCTGAGGCGTTTACATCCTCAAAGCGTTTCAGGAGGAGTCCCTTAGCGAAAGTGTTTCGTGTGGCTTATGTTGAGCTCAAAAAGGTCAATAGCTCGCAATCATCTTCCACAGGTGGTGAGGTGACAGGCCAGGCTTCGCTGAGTCAAAAGATGGTTGGGGTTGACAACGTTAAACGGGCGCTTCGGCGGGCTGTGAACATGGAACTCACCGGACTGGGCAAGGCGCTCCCTTTTTTGGCAACCACTGGGAATACAACACCTTTCATAGGTCTTTTCGGCACTGTTTGGGGGATCATGAACGCCTTTACCGGAATTGGCTTGAAGGGTTCTGCAAACTTGGCCGTTGTGGCCCCGGGAATTTCAGAGGCTCTCATTGCCACAGCTGCGGGACTGGCTGCCGCAATACCGGCGGTTGTGGCATATAATTATTTCACAAATAAGGTTCGTGTTCTGGAGTCGGAAATGCACAATTTTTCTGCTGACTTCTTGAATCTCATAGAACGTGATCTGATAAGGCGAGGGGGGGCATAGGTTCATGGCTATGGAACAAGGCAACAGCCCTTTCATGTCGGATATCAACGTAACGCCGCTGGTAGATGTGATGTTGGTACTCCTTATCATTTTCATGGTTACGGCTCCCATGATGATGCAGGGAGTCAATGTGTCACTACCTAAGACCACATCCAAGCCCCTTCCGTCAGAAAAGGAACATCTAATTATCACTGTCGACCGCAGCCAGCAGATCTATATCAATGATTATAAGGTAGAGATTGAGGCCCTCCAGGCCAAACTAAAGAAGATCTATGAGGGCCGTGCCGATGAGAAGGTTTACCTCCGTGCGGACAAGGGGGTACCATACGGGGTTGTAGTCCGAGTTATGTCAGAAGTGAAGAACGCTGGCGTGGAAAGGCTGGGAATGGTCACCGAGCCTTTGAAAGAGAAAACTAAGAGCCGATAGCATGAAGAACTGAACCCATGCATGCCCGTACAGATGCTTTGGACCAAGACCGTGTCACAGTCCGAATCTGGGTCGGGATGACGGGCCTTTCCATACTGTGCCATGTCCTTTTTTTCTCGGGTTTTATCTTTCTGCCGCAGGTGCGATTTGATAGAGACTACATACCTTCTTCAGTTGAGGTGGATTTGGTAAGCCTCCCGCCAGCGGTATCCAAGTCACAGAGAGCCTCTTATCAGGCACCCCCTCCCGCAAGACCGAAGAAAGCACCAAAAGCAGTGCAAGAACCTATTAAGGCCGTAAAGCCCGCAGAGGTATCTGAGCAGCCAGTGTCTATGGCCCCAAAGCCGATGGAAGTCAAAAGGTCGCTCAAGAAAAAGACCTATGATGCATCGAAGGTAATCAAGAGTGCTATTGCAAGAATCGAGAAAGAAGCCCCCAAATCAAGGCCCCGTTCCGTGCTTGAGGCCATTGGTAAACTGGAACAGGAAGTCAAAAGTCAGGAAGGTGTGATCATCAGGGGAGGGTTGGCCTCAGGCGGAGCGAGTAAGAAGACGGTGGAACTTCTGGATATTTACAACGCAGAAATTTGGCACCGGATACAGAAAAACTGGGCTTTTTCCAATGAGATGGCCAGGGGCCGCACGGGCCTGGAAGCCACCATAATAGTGAAGATCATGAAGAGAGGCGAGATAAGGGACGTCTGGTTTGAAAAGAGGTCGGGCAACAGCTATTTTGACGATTCAGTCTTTAAGGCTGTGAAAAAGGCTGATCCACTACCCCCGCTTCCTGAAGGATATCGCGGGCCTTTTTATGAGGTCGGTTTCAGGTTCAACCTTTCTGAATTACAGAGGGGATTCTGATTTTTTTTTGGGGAACTGGTTTCAAAGCCCGTTTGTATATGCTTCCTGTACATTAATATTTTGGAGGGTTGAAGAACGTTGAAGAGATCACATCTATTTGTAATTCTGGCACTTTTTGTTATACTGGTTGTCTGTTTGAATAGGCCTTGCCAGGCGAGGGTCTATATCGATATTAACGCCCCGTATCTGAGGAAAATCCCAACAGCCATCCCGATTTTCAAAGACATGAGCGGAGGCCAGCCCCACAGTCAGCTTGCTAAAACCCTTTCTGAACTCCTGACAGAATCAACAGACTTTACCGGTTTTTTCAAGATTCTGGATCGCGAAAGCTTTCTCGAAGACCCCCAAGAAGCTGGTCTAGTGCAGCGTGAAATAAATTTCAAGAACTGGACCGACGTCGGCGCCGAACTCCTCATAAAGTGCGGATTCAAGTATAACGGGGACCTGCTTGAGATGGAACTTCGGCTGTTTGATGCCTTTGATGGCCGTCTAATTATGGGCAAGCGATACACAGGTCGACAGGAGGACAAGAGGCGAATTATCCATCGGTTCTGTGATGAAATGATCCTTCGTCTGACGGGCCACCGCGGCATTTTCAGTAGTCAGATTGGGTTTGTGTCGACCACCACAGGGTCCAAGGAGATTTACATTGCAGATTTCGACGGATACAATCCAAGGCGGTTTACAGACACCGGAACGATTACGCTGTTTCCTGCCTGGTCCTCAGATGGCAAGTGGCTGGCTTATACGGATTACAGGCATGGAAAACCGGATATTTTCATAAGACACATCAAGGAAAAGCGGGGCACGGTTGTCAGTCTCAAGGGATCGACAAGTATTACTCCGGCTTGGGTTCCAGGACAATTTGCACTTTTGGCATCTCTTTCCCATGAAGGCAACCCATCGATCTATCTGTTGAGCGGAAACGGGAAGATCATGAGGAAATTGACACGACATTGGGGTATTGATGTTGCCCCCACATTGTCGCCTGATGGCAAAAAGTTTGCCTTTGTTTCAAACCGATCCGGATCTCCCCAGATTTACGTAAAAAACGTCGCAGGCGGCAATGCCCGTAGGCTTACCTATGAAGGACGCTACAATACCTCACCCCAGTGGTCACCCCGGGGTAATTTCATAGCTTACGTGGGTTTGAGCAAGGGTCAGTTTGATATCTACCTTATAGGGGCGGAAGGACAGGGCCCAATTCAACTGACCCAGGGTGCCGGGAATAATGAATCGCCAACGTGGTCTCCGGATGGGACTCTCATTGCCTTCAGCTCGAACAGGGAAGGGCCATCCAGGATCTATGTGATGAATGCTAACGGGACTGACCAGCGTCGCCTCTTGATCCTTAATGGTGAACAGACCAACCCGAGTTGGTCGCCAAGGCTCACTGGTTACTGAAATCTCGAGGAGATTCCGGAATTTGGGCACTTGACTTTTTCCCGGGTTTCAAGTAACCATGAGATTTCAGGAGCATAGATGAGTTGTGAACCGCAACAGCGAGCGCATTCCCCGCAGGTTGCTGCGGGGTTCTTCAATATTAATCGGTTTTCCCGGGTCCAACACGTTTGGACGACATTCCGTTGGGAATAGGTTTCAGCAATCAACTTTTGCTTCGGAGGAGGTAGGATTATGACAAAAAGGTTCTGGATAGGTTTGGCGCTTTTGTTGGTGATTCCGGGGCTCATATTCACAGCTTCCTGTGCCAAGAAACAGGTTAAGTCTGAGCCAGGGGTGACTGGGACAGAGTCCACTGGGGCAAAACGTCTGGAAGGGGACGCCCAAGCAAGGGCCTTGGAAGAGGAGCGTTTGCGGGAGCAGCGTGCAGAGATGGCTGCGAGGCAAAAGTTCCAGAATGAAGATATCCACTTCGAATTTGATAAGTCAGGACTCTTGCCTGAGGCCAAGCGTATTCTTAGGGATAGGGCAAAATGGATGATGGCACACCCTAACACCTCAGTCATTGTTGAAGGCCATTGTGATGAACGCGGGACCAGTGAGTACAATATGGCCCTGGGCGATCGCCGTGCTAGTAGCACCAAAAGTTTTCTGGTTAATGTCGGGATTGCATCTCAACGCCTGACGACCATTAGTTATGGTGAGGAGAAACCTCTTGACCCAGCCAACAATGATGAGGCATGGGCCAAGAATAGACGAGTTCATTTTGTTCTAGAGTAGACTATTAGTAAGATCATTATCGGCTTTCCCGTTGATCTCTCAGGAAAAGGATCGGAGGAAAAGTCTCGCTTCAGCTTTTCTCTCAAGAGAAGATACCTGACCTTTTTATGCCAGGAGCAAAGATTCTAAAACTCGTCTCAAAAATGCGTCTGAGTCCCCATGGCGGCGTTGCGTGTCGGCTCAAAATGCTCACATACTGACGTGTATGCTGCGCTTTTTCGCCGTCCCGCGCCCCCGACCGCAAGCTCGGGATCTACGACTTGCCCTGAACCCTGATCCACATTCTTGAGATGAGTTTTAATCGCTCAACGTGCCTAAACTTAGCCAAGTTGCAATTTTCAAAGGGTCTAAAGGAATGAGCAACAAGATAGGTGTATCGTGGATGGCCCTTGTAGTATTTGGGCTCATCTTATCAGGCGGCTGCGCCTTCCAAGACGATCTCGTAACGGTCAATGACCGAGTGATATCCTTGGAGCGGGAGAAGGCATCGCTTCGGTCTGAAGTTGAGCGTTATCAAGAAGAGCGGACAAAGTCTGATCAGGACTATCGCGACAGATATGCCGAGCTCCATGCGCTCGCAGATGACCTCAGAGACGAAATGGGACAACTTCGTGGGGAGTTTGAACAAAGCCAATATGGTGCCGGTAAGTTGGAGACTCGCATACAGGGCCTGGAAGAGTCTCTGCAAAGCACCATAGATCGACTTGTCCGGATAGAACAATATTTAGGGATGGAGCCTTCAGAAAACCTTGTCGCTTCGGATGCGGACCAGGATGAACCTGAAAAGGGAGACGAGGGAGTAGAGGAAACCCCGGAAGCCCTCTATTCCATGGCCAAACAACGCTTTGACAGGGGTGAGTATGAGAATGCTCGAGAGTTGTTTCGGTCCTTTTTGAAACAGTATCCGAAGTCCGAAATGGCTGACGGTGCGCAGTTCTGGCTTGGGGAGATCTACTATCACGAGAAGTGGTACGAAAAGGCCATACTAGAATATCAAAAGGTGATTGAAGGCTACCCCAAGGGGAATAAGACCCCCAGCGCCCTGCTTAAGCAAGGTTTGGCCTTTCTTAATCTCGGTGACAACGCGAATGCGGGGCTTATCTTAAAGGAATTGATTCGAAAGTTTCCGGATTCCAACGAGGCTAATGTCGCCAAGAACAAATTGAAGACACTAAAAGATTGACGGGGCCGGCACCTGGGTTTGAAACCAGCACTCACGGTTATCGGAATAGATCCTGGCCTAGCCGCAACAGGTTATGGGATAGTCCAAGGGTCCGGTTCCCGGATTAGAGAATATACCTTCGGCACGATTCGAACTTCAAAGGCCGAGACCTTGCCTGACAGGCTGCAACAAATCTTTTCTGAGCTTTGTTCCGTCCTTAATTCCCAGAAACCAGACCTGATGGTCATCGAAGACATCTTTTCCGTCAAGCAATTCCCTAAAACGGGCATTACCCTCGGAAAGGTGTGTGGGGTAATACTGCTGGCGTGTTCTCAGTGCCGCATAGCGGCAATTGAGGTCCCTGTTCGGGAAGTCAAGCGAATACTGACCGGAAACGGCAATGCCACAAAGAGTCAGATGGAGAGGGCGGTCAGACATCTCTTGAAGAGAGATACACCCATTACGCCGTCACACGCATCTGACGCCGTAGCCCTCGCCCTGGTGGGCATGTTCAGGCATGCATAAAAGCCAGTTCAAAACCCCATCTAACGCTCGATGGCTGTGTTGAAAACCTGTTGTTTTGCTGCGCAAAACTTAAATCTAAGCGCCTAATCGCGCCCTTAAGTACTCGCTTCGCTTTGTACTTAAGGCCATCCCGCCAATGGGCGGTCTGGCGGTTTATGCAAAATGCTCACATACTCCCGTGTATGCTGCGCTTTTTCATCGGCTTTCGCCTTGCCCTCGAACGCGATCTGAGGTTTTGCAATGGCTTCCAATTACCCTAACGTTGCATAAACAACACGCCTGGGGTATTGAGTATGCGATAATACCCACCAGTTGTAGCGGTTTTAAGGCTCAGGGATAATAGAGGCAGAAGATGATTGGATATTTGGAAGGCAAATTGCTAAAGAAGGATGAGGATCGAATCTTGCTGCTGAACAATCAAATTGGTTACGAAATACTTCTGCCTTTTTTTGTCAGAAAGACCTTTAATGCCAAAAAGACTGGAGACGATGTTGCCTTGTACATCTACTATCACCAGACCGAGCGACAGCCTAAGCCGACCCTGATCGGTTTCAACTTAGAGGTGGAGAGGGAGTTCTTCCGTCATTTCATTTCGGTCGAAGATATAGGACCCATGAAGGCGGTTCAGGCCCTCTCATTGCCGGTTCGCGATATTGCCCGGGCGATCGAATCGAGGGACTCGTTGTATCTTAAGCGACTGAAAGGGATAGGTAATAGGACAGCCCAGAAGGTTTTGGCTACCCTGGAAGGTAAGGTGGCCAAGTTTGCCTTGATCCGTCAGGCCGAAGAGCCCACCGCGGCTTCCATTTCTGAAGATTTTGTTGATCAGGTGCAGGAAGTCCTTTCAAAGCAGCTCGGCCATAAGGCAAGGGAGGCCAGGGAGATGATCACCGCAGCCTTAAGAAGAAACAGGAACATAGCCACAGCAGAGGAGCTGTTTGAAGAAGTCTATCGCGGAGAGACCTCCTGATGGGACAGGACAACTCTCGAAAAGGTGCGGCTGATGACACCACCCATTCCACACTTTCTTCGGGATCAGTAGATATGGAGGAGAAATCAGAGTTTATTAGCCTAAGGCCAAAACGTCTGAAGGAATATGTCGGTCAGGCGAAGGTGGTGGAGACCCTCAAGATTGCCATCGAGGCGGCGCTTGGGCGGAAAGAGCCCCTGGATCACGTCCTGTTTCACGCCCCTCCTGGTTTGGGGAAGACTACCCTTGCCCACATTATTGCCGAGGAGATGGGTGCTAATATCACAGTAACCTCCGGGCCTGCCCTTGAAAAAGGGGGCGATCTCCTGGGTATACTCACTCATCTTGAAGAAGGAGATGTGCTCTTTATCGACGAGATGCATCGTCTTCCCAGGGTTATTGAGGAGTTTCTTTATCCTGCCATGGAGGACTTTGCAGTCGATTTTATCTTTGACAAGGGAATTCATGCAAGGAGTCATCGTTATCGCCTGGAACAATTTGTCTTAGTCGGGGCCACGACGCGGGCAGGCTCGCTTTCGCCACCCCTTCGTGAACGCTTTGGGATATTCAGAACCCTTGATTTCTATTGTGACGAGGACTTGACTCATATTGCCAAGCGTTCTGCTGCCCTGTTGGATATAAGCATCGACAACGATGGTGCTCAAGAGATTGCCTGCCGTTCACGGGGAACGCCTCGAATCGTGAATAGGCTGTTGAAGCGGGTACGGGATTTTGCCCAGGTGAGGGGAGATGGGATCATCCATAAGGCCACGGTTCAGGAGGCATTGGAACTTGAAGGAGTGGACGGAAATGGCCTGACAGCCTTGGACAGGAAGTTTTTGAAAGCCATCATAGACTTTTACAAAGGCGGTCCCGTGGGAATCGAGGCAATTGCAGCAACACTGCAAGAAGAGGCTGATACCCTGGTGGATGTTGTGGAGCCGTATTTGTTGCAGATCGGATTTTTGACTCGCACCTCATCTGGCCGGAGGGTTTCAGAAGAAGCCTACCGACATTTTGGTTTGCCAGTCCAGCCAGGGCTTTTCAAATAGCGGAGTAATGGAGTGTTGGAGTAATGGAGTATTGGAGTACTCTGACATGCTTCATTGCTCCGTGGCGTCTGTAAACGCGGGAATCTCTGCGATTAGAGTAAGTGCTAACATGAAAAAGGACGCGGTAATCACCCTTTTGACCGATTTTGGTCTTCAGGATGAGTATGTGGGAGTGATGAAGGGAGTCATCCTCTCCATAAACCGAAACGTTCATATGGTTGACATTACCCATAACATTGCCAGACATGACATCAGGCAGGCAGCCATAGCCATCAGCGCGTCGTTTAAGTATTTTCCAAAAGGTTCCATTCATGTGATCGTAGTAGATCCCGGTGTTGGTGGAAAGAGGAAGATCATTTGTCTGAAAAAGGAAGGCCATTTCTTCGTGGCGCCTGACAATGGCGTCCTGACGATGGTCACACAGGATAAGAAAGTCGAGAAGATCTGTGCGATAACAAACCATAAGTATTTCCTGAAGCCGGTGAGTGACACATTTCACGGCCGTGACATATTGGCTCCGGTCGCAGCCCACCTGTCAAAGGGCTTGGATATACTACGCTTGGGGCAGGAGGTTGAACTCAAGGACATAAATAGGATTGAGATCCCTGCACCATTTGTCTCTGCAGGAGATGAACTCGTTGGAACCGTGATATCGATTGATCATTTCGGGAATCTTGTCACAAATATCAGCCAGGCAGTATTTGAGGGCTATAAAGGTAATACAAGATCAAAAGGGGTTGTAGTCAGGCTGGGAAGGTTTAAGATTCGAGGGGTGTCAAAGTCTTATGAGCGAGTAAAGGCCGGCTCTTCTGTCGCCATCTTCGGAAGCCGCAAGCTTCTTGAGATTTCCTTGAACCAGGGAGATGCTCGCAGCCATTTCAAGGCCAGAGTCGGTCAGACCGTAAAAGTGAAGCTTCCCCCGCCCTGAAGGACGGGGAAGCTTCACATGTGTTGGATTGCCCTGAAAGCGTATTGAGTTTCTTGTGTGACGAAGTTCCGATCGGTTTTACGTTCACTTCGCGTCTATATATCAAAATGCATTTCAAACATCTGCTCGGTTAACCGCCTCCCCCACTGGTTGACATCGTGCTCTTCACAATGCCGAAATCCTGCACGTTCATAAAGAAGACGAGCTGCCTCCAGACCCTTGAAAGTCCATAGATATACTTTTTTGTAACCCACACGTTTGCAGAATTCGATAGCCTCTCTGATCAGAACACCGCCTATCCCTCGCCCCTGAAGACTTGGAGTAACAATAAGCCACCGCAGGCGTGCGCCCTGCTGGCTTGTGTGTCGTCCGTCTACTGCAACGGAACCTGTGAACTCGCCTGCTACAGTGGCCACCCAAAATCCATCCCGATTCTCCTCAAATTCACCGATGAACTCTGACAATTCTCTTCCAACCTGGGTTTCGAATGAGGTATCAAGATTCCAGTTGTCATAGTAATATGTTGCATGGAGATCAGTTATCTTCCCGATTACGCCCGGAAAATATCCGGTTAATCTCACGTCACTCAATTTCGAATTTCTAATATAATCAATTGCCATCAGATTGTGTGTTGGCAAGACTGGATGTTGGCACTGCCATTAACGTTACCATGGCCTTGGAGACAAGTCTTTCGTCTCCGCCTGATACACTAAATACCTCGGACTCTGACACGATAATTCTCTTGCCTTTATTGATCACTTTTGAACGGCAGACTATTATCTCTTCCATGGCAGGCCTAAAGTAATTGATCTTGAATTCGATGGTCAGAATGCGAAAGTCTTCTGTGACAGTTGTAAAGGCTGCATATCCCGCTGTATGATCTGCCATAGTGGCAATCACGCCTGCATGCACGAACCCATCCTGTTGCTTGTGATCCGGGCGAATCTTAAGGCTGGTATGAAACTTGCCGTATTCTACTATGTCGACTTGATAACCGCAGTAGGCGGGAAAGCCCTTAACAAAATCCCTCTTTAGGAACTCAGCCCATTCCTTATTCATTTATCCCCCTAATACCGCCAAGATCCGATTATTTTGTATATTCAATGTGATGTGCCGATTCAGCTATTCGGGTCCTACACAGATATAAGGTACAATGAAGATCGTCAAGACAAAATAAGGCCCTGTGTCTTTGCCATGCCACTAGTTTTCAATGCGTACTTTGCCCGCAATAATCGAGTGTTGCAATCAGAGGAATTTGTGCCATGGTGAAACGCGGGAGAAGGTTGTTGGGTAGTTTGAGAAGAATAGACTGGATTCGAAAGAGCGTGGCAATTGGCCAAACCGGGATGATGCAGGGGGGTCGGAAAGAGAGTAGAATTGAGTAAAGGAGGATTACAATGAAGGCATTGAAAAAGATCGTAGCGTTATGCTTGGTGATGTGTGTGGTTATGGCACTGGCCCTTCCCACATGGGCTGAGGAAGTAGAAAAGATCAATATTAATAAGGCAACCGTAGAGGAACTTACGCGCCTGAAAGGGGTAGGGCACCAATACGCCCAGCGTATTGTTCAGTATCGCGAAGAACACGGTCCCTTTGCATCCGCTGAGGATATGACGAAGGTTCCGGGCATAGGTCCCAAGACTTGTGAGAAAAACAGGGATCGAATTACTGTAGAGTAATCGCTCATCCCCCCTCCCGGACAAACAGAACGTACAAAAGCAACAGAGAATCTTTCTTGACCGGTTCATAATTGAAGATCCCTGCGATACCGATGAATCCCGATAAATGGAGATACATCGGGACAAGTCCGGACGGGGTCAAGGCGAGCTGTGCAAAGATGTTCAACTTTGTTGCCGGGCGTGTAAGCCCGTGAAGCGTCCCCCCGCCCTTCGGGGCGGGGAGGCTTCACAATTACAGGTATAGGTGATAGGGCCCGCCATCTTCGTATGCATTCGATATTATATCCGAGGGCGCTAATCCGCAAATAGATCTTGTACGATGAGAAGGTTTTCAACACCGAAACCATAACGACTTTTACAGAGGCAAATGATCCCAAAAAGAGGGCTTCAATATTTGAGTTAATTCCAAAGAGAATCGTGAAGAGCCTTGACAAAAGCAAACACCACACTCTTGTCCTGGCCTTTTCAATTCTATCCCTCTTCGTTTATAGATTTCATGTCCTGCTTGGGTTATCAAGGTATGATAGACTGAAAATCATCTGTTCCATGGGAATTATTGGTGCGGGTATTGTCTTCTTTATGTATTATCGTTTTCCGCGCAGAGTCTTCGTGCCTTTGTATGCCTATTTGGCTGGGATTTCCTTTCTGATCTTCCAGGTTGAAAACAAGCTGCTACAACACCAAAACAATGTGCCGAGGTTAAGAAGAATCAGTGTGGTTTCCATAGTAGTCCTCGTGGTGCTGACATTGGGACAGATCCATGCCGAGGCCAAAGATAGCTATCGTATCTTGGAAGCTTCCAAAAGGGCTAAGGACTATATTCACAAATACCTTGGTGTGGCAAAGAAAAGAAGTATTCACGGTGATCCGCTCTTGGTATTGATGAAGCCTACGTCCGGCCTGGCCTTTGAAGCTGTTCATCCATTATTGGAGTTTTCGGACTTTCCTGATGTAAGGATATTCCCAGGCGGAACTAGAATTAACTCGCGACCCTATTTCGATGCATTGAGGCGCATTGGACTTGGAGGGGGGCGGGAATTTCTCCAATGGACAATTAACAACGAGGAGGTGCTTTTTGTTTTTGTCCAAGAGGGGAAAAAAGGAGATCAGATAGTCAAGTATTTGTGGGAGTCGTATTTTGCGAGGCGGATAGCGCCGGGGCGCAATGCGAAGCTGGTTCCTGTTCACGATTTCAGGAACACAAGCGGTTTTGGAATTGTTTTCTACAGCATGATCAGTGAGAATTGATGTCATCCGGATAGAAAGGCCGTTGTATTTGTGAACTAAGGGCAAGGATTAATGGGGAAAAGAACATGAAAATTCCGTTTAACAAGCCGTTTATCGCAGGAAAAGAGCTGTACTATATTGCCCAGGCGGTCATGGTGGATCTCACCTATCCGGTGACGGCCCGTTTACGGGACGCTGCCATGAATGGTTGGAGGACAAACTGGGATGTGCCAGGGCTTTCCTGACGCATTCCTGCACTGCCGCACTCGAAATGGCCGCCATTCTGTGTGACATTGAGCCTGGAGACGAAGTGATCATACCGTCTTTCACCTTTGTCTCCACGGCCAATGCCTTTGTCCTGCGCGGGGCAATCCCTGTCTTTGTTGACATCCGATCGGATACCCTGACCCTAGACGAACGGAAAATAGAGTCGGCCATCACTCCAAAGACCAGAACGATTGTGCCGGTGCACTATGCCGGCATACCTTGTGTTATGGAGAAGATCATGGAAATCGCCGATAGCCGCGGCTTGTGGGTGGTAGAGGATGCAGCCCAGGCACTGCTGTCCACCCACAAAGAGAGATTCCTCGGTACAATCGGCCACCTATGTTGTCTGAGCTTTCATGAGACCAAAAACATCATCAGCGGCGAGGGAGGGGCTTTGCTTGTAAACGATTCCCGGTTCATTGAGAGGGCGGAAATAGTCCGTGAGAAAGGGACCAACCGCGGCCAGTTCTTCAGGGGTGAGGTGGATAAATACACCTGGGTGGATATTGGGTCGTCGTTCTTGCCCAGCGAAGAGGTCGGCCCCCAGGATCAGCAAAATTCTGGCGGTGCCACTGCAATTCCATGGGATTCAGAGGCTTATGGATCCGGCCTTACCACTAAAGACGAAGAGACCTGGGACTACACGACGTACAACCTTGGCCTGGGTTACTACTTCACCGAGAACCTCCAGTTTGACCTGATGTTCTCAGGGAACGCCGGTTATGTGAATTCCGACGTGCTCTTTGCCTCTTTTACCATTATCTTCCCTTAGTCTTGTGTGCTAAGGCTCTATGACTAAAGCCCCCTCCATTGCGGAGGGGGCTTTTTTTACCATCAACAGTGTTACCTCTTATGGGTGCCCTATGAAAAAGACGCTTTCCATTTCCATCTGCCTTATCATTTCCGTGATGATGATCGGGTGTGGTTTACGTTCGTCCGAGGTTCTGACCGTTCCCCTGGCCGATCTCTCTGATGACATTGTCAAGCTCCACCGGAGCCGCAGCAAAGACGGTGTTCCGGTCAACATGGACTATCAGCATCCCCATGAATTCGGCGAGGAGACGATCAGAAGCGAGGTCGATCTGCTCGTCGTCATGGAGCACAAGTGGGGCAACTACGGCATGGGGAGCAAGTGGGTCAGCAGGCCGGTCTTCACGCAGGCGGCCAGGGAAAGACTGGTTCCCGCACTGGCTGTTGCCTTCGAAGGGGCCACAAGATCGGACAAGATCGTGTTTGATGCGCCGGGCAGGGGCGGTCGGCCCACCAATGGAGAGGTCTATCTGAAAGATGATAAGCTGGTCTGGGTATTCAAGGAGATCGACGGTTTGAGGTGGGTGGGCGAGAACCCCTTCAGGCTCGACAGCAAGGACTGGCGGATCGAAGAAAAAGTCGGCATGTTCGTGAGAAAGGACTCTCACCTGCAGGTCATGAAAGTGGTCCGGGATCTGAGCATGGAGCCGCAAGTCGCGGCAGAGACCTTCCAGGAGAGGGTAGCACCGTCGCCCGAACCCGTGTCGAGAGAGGTGATAACTAAAGAGCCTGTCTCTACTAGTGGTGCGGACCAGCTGGAAAAGAAACTGGAAACGTTGAAAGAATGGAAGGATAAGGGCCTTATTACGGACGAAGACTTTGAAAAGGAAAAGGGCCGTATATTGGAACAGCTTCAGGGCCTATAACTAGTTTCCATCCATAAATGGCCCTTTTCGGCAATCTCGGCGTCAAACTGCGGGGTTGCTTGTGCGACGTACCTCGGTACGCCTCATTCCTCAAGACTTGCGCGCCTTGCATCTGGGGCTTTTTACTGTGCCGTCCGTTTGTTGACTTGTTACGAGTTCACCGCAGGTCGTTTCCATCCATATTTATGGATTGGAAACTTACGTTGTGCCTGCCCCGGTGCGCACCGCGCTTTACTGCTCGTCCTGTTCCCTATACTGCTGAACACAGTCAAATGGCGGGGAACAATCAACAATCTTCAATCCAAAATCCTACATCTTCCCTTGCAAGTACTCTTCTGCCAATTCCACGTCTTCTTTGCTGCCGATAAAGAGGGGCACCCTCTGGTGGAGTTCTTCAGGCTCTATCTCAAGGATCGGTTTTTCCCCGTTGCTGGCATAGCCGCCTGCCTCGGTCACCACAAAAGCCATAGGATTGGCCTCGCACATAAGGCGCAGTTTGCCATGGGGCTTCCTGGGATCTTTCGTATCTGAAGGATACATAAAGATGCCGCCCTGCAAAAGATTACGGTGAAAGTCTGAGACCAGAGAGCCGATATATCGGGCCGTATAGGCCGGTTTGTTGTCCGGGGACTTGAAATGGTCGACCAGACGCCTGACGTTTTCACTCCAGTAGTTGTAATAGCTCTCATTCACGCTGAAGATTCTCCCCCTCTCCGGAATTCGAATATTTTCGTGGGAGAGCAAGAATTCCCCTACGCCCGGAAGGAGTGTAAAGCCGTGGACCCCATGGCCGGGGCCGGTAGTGAAAACCATCATGGTGCTGGAGCCGTAAATAAAATAGCCGGCAGCCACCTGCTTGTATCCCGGCTGTAAGACGTCGCCTAAAATGCAGTCCTCATCGGAACTGATTTTTCTGTGTATCGAGAATATGGTTCCGATGCTTACATTGACATCGAGGTTGGATGAGCCGTCCAGGGGATCACATATGAGGACGTAATTCCCTTTGGGGTACTTGGCAGGGATTTTAATAAGATCCGCATTTTCCTCAGATGCTATGGTGCAGAGCTGCCCAAGATGCCCCATCCTTTGAATTATTGTCCGGTTGGCAAATTCATCAAGCTTGTGAACCTCTTCTCCTTGGACATTTTGACGACCGACATAGCCCAGGATATCCGCGATCCCCGCCTTATTCACCTCCCTTGAGATGATCTTTGCAACCACAATCAGCTCTGAAAGGAGTGAAGTGAAAGCACCTGTGGCTTCAGGGTTTTCGCGTTCCTGTTCGAGAATATGCTCTGTAACCGTCATGCCTATGGATGTTTTCAAGGTCTTTCCTCCCGATAGGTCTTTATTCCGGTCGAAAATGAGTGTATTAAGTAAAGCACAGCACTGTCAAGGAGAAACCAGACCGTGGAAACCGTACTGACATTGATAAAACCTCGTGTATGGGCTTTCAGGCACCGGTTCAAGGGGCGGCTGGAGGGCATGGCATGGGTGAGGATTCTTCTTGCTCTGATAAGCTTCCTTTTTTGGGCGGGTATCTTTGCGGTGGTTTATCGAGTGCTGGTTTACTTCCAGGGAATCGAAGGTTTTGGCGACATTCTGGCCCGCAAGCTGCTGTCCATGGTGCTCCTTACCTTCTTTTCCATACTCATATTCAGCAGTATCCTTACGGCCCTCTCCACACTCTATCTTTCAAGAGACCTGCCGTTGATCCACGCGGCACCCGTTTCAGTCGAAAAGGTGTTCCTGGCCCGATGGATTGAGAGTACCTTTGACAGCTCATGGATGCCCTTTCTGTTCGGCCTGCCGGTCTTTTTGGCGTACGCTCTGGTATATGGCGCAGGCGTGAATTTCTATCTGGCGCTGGTCGGCTCACTCCTTCCGTTCTGCGTGCTTGCTTCTGCTGTCGGCACACTGATTGTTATGTTGCTGGTAGTCTCTCTTCCGGCCAACCGGATGAGAGACATCTTTGTCTTCCTTTCCGTAGTGCTGGTCATCCTTTTATATTTCATGTTTCGCTTCATGAGGCCTGAACGGCTAGTAGACCCGACTGCATTGGCGAGCCTGGCCGGCTATCTCGGGTCTCTTGAGGCCCCAGGTTCTCCTTTCCTGCCCACCACGTGGATACTCGAGGCCTTGTGGCCGGTTCTGACACGCACAAGCGGCATGGCCTTGTTTTACCTGGGACTTTGTGTGACAGGCGCCTTATCTATGGTCTTTATTAACACAAAGCTTGCAGGGCTGTTTTACTTCAAAGGGGTTTCAAAGGCGCAGGTGGCCCGCCGGGGTAAGCGAAGCAGAAAGAGATCCTTTGGAATTCACGGGAAACAATCCCTGCTGACTTCCGGCAAGGTTGGCGCGCTCCTTTCGAAGGATATCAAGACATTCTTCCGGGATAACACCCAGTGGTCTCAGCTCTTTCTGTTGGTGGCTCTTATTATCGTATATCTTTACAACTTCATGGTGCTGCCCATCGACAAGGCTCCGATCAAGACCTTTTATCTTCAAAACATTCTGTCGTTCTTGAACATGGGCCTGGCCGGTTTTGTGCTTGCCGCCATGGCCGTGCGTTTTGTATTTCCGGCTGTGAGTATCGAGGGGCAAGCCTTCTGGATCGTAAGGTCGTCACCGGTTCCTCCGAAGGCATTCCTGTGGGTGAAGTTCTGGACGTACCTGGTGCCCCTGCTCATCTTATCTGAAATACTTATCGTGCTGACAAACAAGTTACTTTCAGTGACCCCCTTTATGATGGGGCTTTCCACGATTACCATCTTTTTCATGGTCTTTGGTATTACGGCTATGGGAGTGGGTCTGGGTGCCGCCTATCCCAATTTTCGTCTTGAGAACATGGCCCAGGTGGCTACCAGTTTTGGGGGCTTGCTCTTTATGTTCCTTTGCGTGGGTTTCATTGGATCAGTCATAGTTCTTGAGGCAGGTCCCGTCTATACAATCTTTATGGCCAGACTCCGCGGGGAGGCCGTACCTGTCGTTCACTGGATCTGGATCACCGGTTCCTTCATATTGGTGGCAGTCATTAATGGGGTGGCGGTTTTCTGGCCGATGCGGTTGGGGTCGGAGAGTCTCTGTCAGCTGGAAGAATGATTGGAATTCGGAATGGGGATTTCGGAGTGCGGGATGAAAAACTCTTTAAGTGTTGCGCCTGTCGGGTTCAGAACATTCCGCATTCGGTCGTGTCGCTTGACTATGTTGTGTGACATTGGTAGAAAGGATTTGGGTAACAGCACACGGGCGAAATATGAAACAAATCTAATGCATGGGAGGGATTGTCATGGCAGATTTTGGAAGGGTTAGGATTCTTGTTAGGATTTCAGCGCTATTGCTTGTCCTCGTAATCTCTTTGGGCTGCGCTCGGTTGAGCAGTACTACTACAAGCTCAGAATCTGCTGAAACCGCGGAGGATGTGGAACCAACACCTCTTTACCATGACTTTGAAGATGTTCTAGTCCCCTCGGAGCTCAAGGTAGACACAAAGAGGACTTTTGTTCATCATGCCCCAGACTTCAGAGCCGGAGTCCTGGTGTTGACAGGGCGCGTTGAGATAAGCTCTGTGGTCAGATTCTTTGAGGACAACATGGCACAGGATAACTGGCGACTCGTGACCACTTTCAGATCTCCCCGTACGATGATGATGTTCCAAAAGCCGAATCGGGACTGCATAATCAACATCACCGAAAAACAATTCAAGGCCGAAGTAGAGATCTGGGTCGCCCCTACCACAAGGACTCAGAGAGAGACTCTACTGAAATAACACAAAGCGCAGAGCGCATAGAGTTTTTGGCTATTCGCTGTCGTTATATTTTATCCGCCAAAGATAGCAAAGAGGCAAATGTCGGATCCCCTGAAGGATAAGAATATTGTATTAGGCGTGTGCGGTGGGATCGCTGCTTACAAGGCCGTGGACCTTCTCAGGGTCTTTGTCAGAGCCGGAGCCCACATCCGGGTGATTATGACCGGGGCGGCCCAGGCGTTTGTTGGCCCGACCACGTTTCAGGCTCTCTCCGGACATTCGGTATGGACCCAAATGTTTGGGGAGCAAGAAGACGCACCCTTTCGACATATCGCATGGGCAGAGGAGGCCGATGCTGTTGTCATCGTGCCGGCCACTGCCAATATCATTGGCAAGATGTCCCACGGGATTGCGGATGATCCTTTGACTACCTTTGTCCTGTCGGTTCGAGCGCCAATCTTGGTCTGTCCGTCCATGAACGTTCACATGTACGAAAACCGTCTCGTCCAGGACAACATTGAGAAGCTTGAGCGGACCGGCATCAAGGTGCTCCGTCCCGAAACCGGATTACTCGCCTGTGGCGACGAGGGGCCAGGTCGGTTGCCGGATGTCGAGACAATAGCAGAAGAAGTTCGCTCACTGTTGTGTCCCAAGGATTTGGCTGGAGAGAGGGTCCTGGTAACTGCCGGGCCCACTCAGGAACCGATCGATCCCGTCAGGTTCATCAGCAATCCTTCTTCGGGCAAGATGGGATATGTGCTTGCGCGCGTTGCCCGGAGGCGGGGGGCGGAAGTCTCGTTGGTTAGCGGGCCTACAGTGCTTGCTGACCCTCAAGGCGTCATCGTGATCCGGGTCAGGACAGCCGAAGAGATGTATAACGCGGTGATGGAAACGGCGGCAAAGGCCACAATCATAGTAATGGCCGCTGCGGTATCAGACTGGCGGCCCGCCAGTCTCTCTGAACACAAGGTCAAGAAGGAGGAGATGGTGCAGGATCTGAGCCTGGAGCAGACTGTTGATATTGTAAGGGTACTGGGGGAGAACAAGAACAGGCAGATTCTGGTCGGTTTTGCCGCTGAAACTCGAGATCTGGAGAAAAATGCCTGCGCCAAGCTGTCTGCCAAGAACTTGGATCTTATTGCGGCCAATTTGGTCGGACACGCTGATTCGGGGTTTGGCTCAGACACCAACCAGGTAAGTCTTTTTTACCAAGACGGTCGCAACGAGGCTTTGCCGCTTATGGACAAGGGGGCACTTGCAGAAGTATTATTCAACAAAGTCTTGGGGATTAAGAGAAGGGCGGATGACGGAAGCGATTAAAGCCTTCAATGAAAGTTCCACACAACTCTTGCCTGAGATTCGAGAGGATCTGAAGGCTTATCTCCGATATATGAAAGGATTGGGATATCAGGGCGTGGCATTGTCTGAAAACTCTGTCAGGATCCTGGAACGCTGGAATGAAGGCGGAGCAGCAGAGACTCCTGGCACGATTCAGGCAGAGACTCTGGACACAATTCAGGTGGATCTTGGCGCCTGCCAGAGGTGCAAACTCCACAAGGGGCGCAAACATGTCGTTTTTGGAGTCGGGAATCCAAGGGCAAGGCTGGTTTTTGTAGGTGAAGGGCCGGGCCACGAAGAAGACATGCAGGGCGAGCCGTTTGTGGGTAAGGCTGGTCAGCTGCTTACCAAGATACTTCGGGCGATCGAATTGACCCGGGAAGATGTCTATATCTGCAACATCATAAAGTGCAGGCCTCCGGGGAATCGGAATCCTGAACCGGACGAGATCGCCGCGTGCATTCCTTTTCTCCGAAGACAGTTGAGAGCTATAGGACCTGGGCTGATATGTGCCCTGGGCAGCTTTGCGGCCCAAACACTTCTGGCGACCAAAACTCCGATATCTCGGTTGCGGGGTAACTTCTATACTTATGAAGGTAGTCGTCTTCTTCCCACATATCACCCGGCTTTTCTTCTCCGGAATCCCGCAAAGAAGGCCGACGTGTGGGAAGATATGAAAAAGCTTAGGGATGAGTATGAAAACAATTAGACAGACCTTATTTGTGGTACTGATTGCGGCCACGCTTCTTAGCGCCATTCCCCTGGCAGCCCAGGCTGCCAAAGGAGAGGTCTATGTAGTTGAAGTTTCTGGCACGATCAACCCGGGCTTGGCAGCGTATGTGATAAGAAGTCTTGAAAAGGCTGAGGGGGAGGAAGCTGCCTGTATCGTTATTCAGCTTGATACCCCTGGTGGACTGGGCCTATCTATGCGTTCAATCGTCATGGCCATGCTGGCCTCGAAGATCCCTGTGGTCGTCTATGTATCGCCGAGCGGGGCACGGGCAGCCTCTGCCGGTGTGATGATCACCCTTGCGGCTGATATTGCGGCCATGGCTCCCGGCACCAATATTGGTGCTGCCCATCCGGTCAACCTCGGCCAAAAGGAGATGGACAAGACCATGGCCGAGAAGGTGGTCAATGACATGGTAGCCTACACCAAAAGCATTTCAGAAAAACGGGGTCGCAACAGCGAATGGGCGGAAAAGTCGATTCGGGAAAGTGTTTCCGTCACAGAAAAGGAGGCCTTGGAACTCAAGGTTATTGACCTCATTGCCGAGGATTTGGACGATCTGATTGAAAAGATAGATGGTAAAGGCTTAAAGGACAAAGGAACTTTGCGCACCAAGGACGTCCAGCGGGTGATTCTGACGGAAGGTTTCAGGGACAAGATCCTTAAGACACTAAGTGATCCCAACATTGCCTATCTTCTAATGATGATCGGCATGGCCGGATTATATTTTGAGCTTTCTCACCCCGGCACTATTTTTCCGGGCGTTATTGGGGCCATCTCACTTATTCTGGCCTTCTTTGCCTTTCAAACACTGCCGGTGAACTATGCTGGAATCTTGCTGATCGCGGTTGCCCTCATCCTCTTCATCCTCGAGATGAAGGTGACCAGCTACGGTCTTCTGAGCTTGGGCGGTATCATCTCCCTCTTTTTGGGGTCCTTGATGCTGTTCCAGGGGCCCGGGCCCGAGATGCGCCTTTCCTGGCGTGTACTGATTTCCACGGTTGTCATGGTTTCCGGGTTCTTTGTTGTCGTGGCCGGCCTTGTGTTTCGTTCCCAGATGTCCAAACCACGAACGGGAGACAAAGGGTTGATTGGGGAGGTTGGCGTGGTCAGAGAAAGGCTTGCACCTGGAGGCAAAGTCTTTGTCCATGGTGAGCTATGGAACGCTGAGGGCTCGGAACCGATCGAGGCAGGCGCCAAGGTCCGTGTCACAGGTGTCGATAAGCTGGTTTTGAGAGTCGAGGAAGTTGGGTAAGCTATGGTTTTTCAGTTCGCCTTAGGATTTTTGCGGTGAACTCAAGGGATGGAGGGTTAAGACCTTTGCAAAACTCCTTTTCCGTCCTTTGTATGAACTATTTGACCCATCCACTGGCTTGCTCACTAAATCCTGCACGTAGTGCCTCTTTTCAAGCCGTGAGGCGCAACCTGAGCGCCACAACTCGGCCCAATGGCCTCAAACAGCTTAGGATTTGCCCACTGGCGTGGGCCGTTCGCTTTGCCGGGATGGGTGCCCCAAAAAGTTCATAATGTCCTCTCAAAGGGGTTGTGCAAAGGTCTCGGGTGTTAGAGTAGTTTTCACAAAAGGACTTCTTGGGAAGGCGAAAGGGTCTCCCGAAACTTGGATGCTGGAACATGGTTCCGGGAATTATAATAAGACACGGAAGATACAGCCGGGACCGTGGGGTGCTTTGGGCATTAGAGATTGACAATATGCTAGGGTTATCATACGATATAAGGTCATATCCAACGCAAAACAGGAAGTCGCTATAATCAAGGCAAGAATGTTTTAGAACCAAAGTCAAACATTGCGCCTGCCACAGAGCTGTATGGGTGACAAGGGAGACCTCGACAATGGCCTCTGATCAGCGCAACCTAACGCAAGTGATATGGGGCGTCCTTTTTATCGCAATGGGGGTCCTCCTCTGCGTCACTACACCGTATGCCTTGCGCGTATCAGCGGACTCCGCTTTTTTGAACTTTGCGCGATACTTTATTGCAGTCCTCCTCATAGTCGCCGGTGCCAAGAAATTGTACGGGTTCTATTCTGCCAAGGACAAGGAACCCCATTCAGGCGGGTAAGTCGGACATAGATTTGGAACCAAAACCTTTTGGCATGGAGATTTGACCTGTCATGGCTGCAGAGATAGCCGAACAGCAGACAGCTGACAACGCCGTGGAGAATGGCTCTTCTTCTGAAGAAGCCATGGGCCATCAAGAAAGGCTCTTGGGCATTACGAACCGTGTCCATGCCGCGAGCAACATCGATGAGATTCTGATTGATCTAAAGGATGATATCATCAAATTGTTCGACGCTGAGCGGCTAACAATCTACGTGGTGGACGGAATAAAGAAGGACCTGGTGTCCCGGGTCAAGTCAGGAGATGAGATCAGCGAGATCCGCGTGCCCATCTCCACCACAAGTGTTGCAGGTTACTCAGCGTATAAAGGACAGTTGATCAACATCAACAACGTGTACGATGAAAAGGAATTATCCGCGATCGATGCGAAGTTGAGCTTCGATAAAGCCTGGGATAAAAAGACCGGTTTTCGCACACGACAGGTCCTGGTGACGCCTGTAAGCTTTCAAAAGTATCTCATGGGTGCCATCCAGCTTATCAATCGCAAGGATGGGACGGCCTTTAGCGAGAAGGACGAAGCGGCTGTCCAGGAACTGTCCCAGACCCTTGGGATCGCCCTGTTCAATCAGAAGAGGATGGCAAAGGCCAGGCCGGGTAAATTTGATTATCTAATAGAAAATGGGCTCGTAACACAAAAGGAGTTGGACAAAGCGGTACTGGAGGCCCGGAAGACCAGGCAGGACATTGAAGCACTCCTGATGAAAGCCTATAAGATTTCCAAGAAAGACATCGGGCAGGCTTTGAGCCACTATTACAGGGTCCCATTTGTTGAGTATAACGAGCGGGTTCCAATTCCGGGTGATCTTCTGGCCGGTCTGAAGGTACCGTTCATGAAGCAGAACAATTGGGTTCCGATTGGACAGGATCAAGCAGGCCAAAGAGTTATTATCGCGATTGACAATCCATACCATCTCCAAAAAGTAGATATGATCAAGCCGCTCTTTCCCGGGAAGGAAATTATATTCCATGTAGCGCTTGCAGAAGACATCGAAAGTTTCCTCACCCTCTTCTACCAGGACGAAAAGGAGCTGGGCTCTATTGAAGATATCCTCGGGCAGTTGGAGGCAGAGGAGGATGAGATTATAGAGGCGGAAAAGGGTGTGAACGAAGAGGACAGCGCCATCGTCCAAATGGTTAACAAGATGATTCTGGATGCCTATGAGCGGAATGCCTCAGATATTCACGTCGAACCTTACCCTGGGAAGAAACATACGGAAGTGCGGTTCAGGGTTGACGGCGCATGCCAGCTTTATCAGACCGTTCCGTACAATTATCGTGCGGCAGTCGTTTCCCGCCTCAAGATTATGTCCAATTTGGATATTGCTGAGCGTCGCAAGCCACAGGACGGCAAGATAGATTTCAAAAAGTACGGTGGAAAGGCAATTGAACTCCGAGTTGCCACGGTACCGACAGCGGGCGGCATGGAAGACGTGGTTATGCGTATATTACAGGCAGGTGAGCCTATACCGCTCAGTAAGATGGGATTTTCACAGGTGAATTATGATAACTTCCTAAGCGTAATTACCACCCCATACGGGCTCATCTTTGTGTGCGGGCCTACCGGGTCTGGAAAGACCACAACTCTCCATTCGGCCCTTGCCTACATCAACAAACCTGACCTCAAGATCTGGACGGCTGAAGACCCTGTGGAGATCACTCAAATGGGCCTCAGGCAAGTTCAGACTCAGCACAAGATAGGTTTTGATTTTGCCACTGCCATGCGAGCGTTCTTGAGGGCTGACCCTGACGTCATTATGGTCGGTGAGATGCGTGACAAAGAGACCACGCATATTGGCATCGAGGCCTCACTTACAGGCCACTTGGTCTTTTCCACCCTGCATACCAACAGCGCCCCTGAGAGCATTACACGACTCCTGGACATGGGTATGGATCCCTTCAACTTTGCAGATGCCATACTTTGTATCCTTGCCCAGCGGCTGGTTCGTACGCTTTGCAAAGAGTGTAAGAAGGAGTACAATCCTTCTCAAGAAGAATATGATGAGCTGGTTCGGGAGTATGGCCCAAAAGCTTTTGAAAAACTTAATATGCCCTATTCAGATGACATAAGGCTATGCAAGGGCGTAGGTTGTAATGCATGCAGCAATACCGGGTATCGGGGTCGTATGGGTATTCATGAGCTCTTAATGGGGACCGACGAGATGAAGAGGATGATCCAGGATAAGGCCCAGATGGAATTCATTCGGGAGCAGGCTGTCGAGGACGGAATGAGGACACTGAAACAGGACGGTGTTGAGAAGGTCTTTACCGGCCACACCGACCTGAAAGAGGTCCGGAAAGTTTGTATAAGATAACATCTATGTTGTGCCAGTTATTAGATTTAGGAGTATTATAGACGCTTCCAGTTGCTGCCAGTTTTTCCCCACCTAAGGAAAACCCGAAATCTGAATATCGACACGAAGTGCATTTTCTCAAGCCGTAAATCACAACGGCGCGCCAAACAAATTTCGAGACTTCAACGACCAAAATCTGAGTCTAACGCAGGCACTTTACAGGGGTTCTAAGAAATATATTCCGTTTTGCACCATTATGGGGCCGAGAAGACTGTCGTTATCAGAATTACAATAGTGAAGCTTTGGCGCTGATTGGGCAAAAGAGGGCGTTTTGGAAAGGTCTCAGTCTCCCTTTAAACTGATTTCAAGCTTCTCGCCTAAAGGCGACCAGCCGAGAGCCATTGAAGCGTTAAGTCAGGGGGTCAGAGGGGGCCTCCGTAATCAGGTGCTTCTGGGTGTGACCGGTTCGGGCAAGACCTTTACCATGGCTCACGTAATAGCCCTGTTGGACAGACCCACCCTTGTAATCGCTCCAAACAAGACTTTGGCCGCCCAACTCTACGAAGAGTTCAAGAACTTCTTTCCGGACAATGCCGTCGAGTATTTTGTCAGCTACTATGACTACTACCAGCCTGAGGCCTACCTGCCTGTCACCGACACCTACATTGAAAAAGATGCCTCGATAAATGAAATGATCGATAGATTGCGACATTCTTGCACACGGTCTGTTATGGCTCGGAGAGACGTGATTGTGGTGGCGAGCGTATCCTGCATCTTTGGTCTGGGTGCTCCTGAAGATTACCTGGAGATGTGCCTCGAACTCAAGCAAGGCACCGACTTTGTGCGGGACTCCATGTTAAGGCGTCTGGTAGCTATGCAGTATACCAGAAACGACCACGATTTCCACCGTGATACCTTCCGGGTCAGGGGAGACAGAGTTGAGATTTTCCCGGCCTATGAGGACGACAAGGCCGTCCGCGTGGAGTTTTTTGGTGACACGATCGAGCACATATATGAAATCGACCCATTGCTGGGTAAGGTGGTAAGGCCGCTTAAACGGGTGCTCATCTATCCGGCGACGCATTACGTCACCTCAAGGGTCACTTTGAATAATGCTGTGAAATCGATAAAGGAAGAACTCAAAGAGCGCATACCATACTTCAGAGATGCCAAGAAATTGATTGAGGCCCAGCGGATCGAGGAGCGGACCGATTTTGATCTGGAGATGATGCGGGAGATGGGATACTGCCAGGGGATCGAAAACTATTCACGCCATTTGACCGGAAGAAAGCCGGGCGACCCGCCGCCGACCCTGCTCGAGTATTTCCCTGAGGATTTTCTCCTATTTGTTGATGAAAGTCACATAGCGGTTCCCCAGCTGAGGGGTATGTACCGCGGGGATCGGTCTCGAAAGGAGACACTCGTCGAATATGGATTCCGGCTGCCTTCGGCCCTGGACAACAGGCCCCTTGCCTTTGAGGAGTTCACAGAGAAGATAAAGCAGGTGATCTATGTGTCGGCCACACCGAGCGACTACGAGATTGAGATGGCCGGAGGACAGGTCGTTGAGCAGGTCATCCGTCCCACCGGGCTTATTGACCCCAGCATTGTGGTTAGGCCTGCCGGGGGTCAGGTGGATGATCTCCTCGATGAGATCAGGGCTCGCGAAGAGCGCAAGGAGAGGGTGCTTGTGACAACCCTGACCAAACGGATGGCAGAGGATCTGACCGATTATTACAGCGACCTGGGGGTCAAGGTCCGGTATCTTCATTCTGATATTACTACCATGGAACGAGTCGACATAATCAGGGATCTGCGTCGGGGAGTCTTTGATGTACTCATAGGTATCAACCTGCTCAGGGAGGGCCTGGACCTGCCCGAGGTCAGCCTGGTAGCTATATTGGACGCTGACAAAGAGGGGTTTCTTCGCTCGGAACGCTCCTTGATCCAGACGTGCGGCCGGGCGGCCAGAAATCTCTTTGGCACGGTAATCCTTTACGCCGATCGTGTTACTCGATCCATGCAGAAGGCTCTTGATGAGACGAATCGGCGGCGAAGGCTTCAGACGGCATATAACAAGAAGCACGGGATCACCCCCGAGACCATACAGAAGGAGATCACGAGCATACTCAGCTCGGTCTATGAGGCAGACTACGTTACAGTGCGGAAGGTCTCAGAACCGGCTGCTGAGTTTGGCTCGGTGGACGATCTGGAAAATATCATTCAGGGACTCGAGTCTGAAATGAAAGAGGCCGTCAAGGAGTTGGCTTTTGAGAGGGCAGCAGAGCTGAGAGATCGGATTAAAGAGCTTCGAGAGCTCGACTTGGATTTGAGATGAAAGTCGACTATCCACTCCAAATGTGAAGCCTCCCCGCCCTTCCGGGCGGGGGTTCTGCCTTACGGCAGCACTTCGTGCGCGGGGAGCACGCCGGTCAATATTTCATGGAGGTTCCCCTTGTTCTCATCAACTTCCACAAGCTACGCACTTTCTGCACCAACGTCCCCCATTACCCCTTTTGTATCGCTATCCTTTGTGATATTAATTGCTTAGCGTGCCAAGGGCCTATCTCCAATCTTTCCCTTTTTAAAAAGGTGATTTGCTTGACTTCACAGGCAGGATGGTATAACTGCACAGATACCACTAGTAACTGTGCCGCTTGACTATTGACTTTACCGTGGTCTGCGTAACACTGAAAAAGGCACCAGGAGGCCAACGACATGGAAACAATAAAAATCGAAATTGATGGACAAGTGTTTGAAAGAATAAGGGAAATAGCCATACCCTTTGTTGACACAAGCCCAAATCTGGTTATACGTCGGCTGTTAGGTCTTCCGACAGAAGATATAGGAGAGCAACCTTATAGCTCTAGTCCGCATGTCATGACCGGAATGAAAAACGATCTAGTAACTAGGATTGCGGCTGAAGATGTCTCTTCTGTTACAGGTGCCGTCGAACAGCTTCGAAGAGCTTCGGCAAATACCCATCCAGGCTTCCTTACTTTTTTGATGGATAAATTCCACAATGCACAGGGTAACTACAAGACTTCAGACATAATTCCTTTCTTGGAGAACGCAAATTTACGGATGTTTTCAGGAGCCTATCGAAACCCCTGGATGCGAGCCCCGTATAAGGGTGAGAAGAATGGACTTACTAGCTGCACACGGACTATTGAACATTTTAGGCAGGCAAGAAAGTTTGGCTGTTGGGGAGGGAGGAACATAAAGGCGAATTGTGACGCTCAGGATTCTTGTATTTACCATCCCGATAATCCGGAT
>JAQYVR010000200.1 GCA_030145395.1 Desulfobacteria bacterium | reverse complement strand
TTTTGTGGCCAAGAATCTCTTGAACGTCTTTGAGGCCGGCTCCTCTCATAATCATCTGGCCTGCAAACATACGTCTCAGGTCGTGGAACCTGAAATCTTTAATTTTGGCTCGTCTCAGCGCTAATTTCAAGCCTCGCATTTCCTCATGACAGTTGCCACAATCTGAAAAGGGGACCATCAAGTCCCAGGAAACAAGACTGGCATCAAACCGTTATCAATCGCCCGCAAACCCTCGACTGGCGTGTGGTTTTGCGGGTTCGACTCGCCCTCGCGGTTTCGAAGGGCACTTGCTTCGGCACTGCTCGCCTTTGCGCTCCGCGAAAGCCTGTTTTATCGTTTCATCAATCGATAGGGGCAGCGTAGGCAAGGCTCTTGACCAAACGGCAAAAATCGAATATTAGAAGCCCTTTGGCCCGCATTGAATCCTTGAACAACCCGGTGGTCTGAAAGCCAACTCAAGCTTTCAGACCAAAGCTGCAAGACCAGCCTTTGGACGGGGTCCTGGGATGACTGCCAACTGGAAAGAAGGGGGATTGAAGCATGGGAAACCGGCATGACACTGCGTACAAAGCATCGATAGAAAACCCGGATGATTTTTGGGGAAAAGCGGCTGAGGCATGCCGATGGTTCAGGAAATGGGACAAGGTACTCGACGAATCTGAGAGTCCTTTTTATCGATGGTTCACAGGAGGAGAGACGAATACCTGCTACAACGCCCTCGATTGCCACGTTGAAGATGGCAGGGCAGATCAAGTCGCCCTCATCTATGACAGTCCGGTAACCAATACAATCAAGAAGTACACTTACAAGGCTCTTCGGGATGAGGTCGCCAAATTTGCCGGAGTGCTTGCTGCGCAGGGCGTAGCCAAGGGAGACAGAGTCCTCATCTACATGCCCATGATTCCCGAAGCAGTTATGACCATGCTTGCCTGTGCACGAATTGGTGCGGTCCACTCAGTCGTCTTCGGAGGATTCGCGCCCAAGGAATTGGCAACCCGGATCATGGATGCTCAGCCAAAGGTCATTGTTGCAGCCTCATGCGGGATTGAGGTGAGCCGGATCGTTTCCTACAAACCAATGCTGGACGCAGCCATTGACATGGTCGATTCAAAACCCGACCGATGCATCATCTTTCAGCGGCCTCAAGAACCTGCCAGCATGATCGAGGGTCGCGATCTGGACTGGCATGATGTCATGGACACCGCCAAACCCCACGACTGTGTCCCCGTCCGGGCCACCGATCCTCTTTACATTCTCTACACATCTGGAACCACGGGGCAGCCCAAGGGCGTTGTGAGAGACAATGGGGGCCACCTCGTCTCTTTGAAATGGACCATGAAGAATGTTTACGACGTTGATCCTGGCGATGTTTATTGGGCGGCCTCTGATGTGGGCTGGGTCGTGGGGCACTCTTACATTGTCTACGGCCCCCTGTTTCAAGGCTGCACAACGATTCTCTTTGAAGGGAAACCTGTGGGAACCCCCGATGCGGGTGCATTCTGGCGAGTTATCTCTGATCACAAGGTGAAGTGCATGTTCACGGCCCCCACTGCTTTTCGGGCCATCAAGCGAGAGGATCCTCAAGGAGAACTCATCAAGAAGTATGACCTCTCCTGTTTCAAATCACTCTTTCTGGCCGGCGAACGATCTGATCCCGATACGCTTAACTGGGCAGAGAGCCATCTCGGCATACCGGTTATCGATCACTGGTGGCAGACCGAGACTGGATGGGCCATCAGCGGCAATTGTCTGGGGCTTCACCAATTTCCGATAAAGCACGGGTCAACCACAAAACCTGTCCCCGGCTGGAATCTTGACGTCGTCGATGCCGAATGCAACCCCTTGAAGGCCACTGAAATCGGTGCGTTGGTCGTGAAGCTTCCTCTGCCTCCGGGAACCCTGATGACACTATGGAACAACGATGAGGGGTTTAAGGCAGCTTACCTGGATGAGTTCCCCGGCTACTACAAGACAGCTGATGCTGGCTATGTTGACGAAAAGGACTATGTCTTTGTCATGTCCCGAACAGACGACATCATCAACGTTGCCGGACATCGGCTTTCCACAGGCGCCATGGAGGAGGTCCTGGCAGATCATCCCGATGTGGCCGAATGCGCCGTATTTGGCGTGGCCGACGACATCAAGGGACAATTACCTTTAGGGTTGCTCGTCTTGAAAGCCGGCGTGGACAGAAACTCCGAGGAGATCGCTAAGGAGGTAATCCAGATGGTTCGGGACAGGATCGGTCCTGTGGCTTCCTTCAAAACAGCCACCGTGGTGAAGCGTTTGCCTAAGACCCGTTCCGGGAAAACCCTTCGTGGAACGATGCAGAAGATGGCAGACAACGTCGACCACAGAGTGCCTGCCACCATCGATGATCCAGCCATTCTCGAGGAAATCGACGAGGCTTTGATTTCCATCGGGTATGGGAGGGGACGGGGCAAAAAGGTCTAGCGGTGGTGCGAAGACCTGGCTGCACCGCTGTTCCTCATTGTACCTGCAAGCAGAGGCAGGTCATTATCTTTTCTACATGTATTGGCTGCAAAATGAGGACAGCGATTCAAGCTTTCTGGTGTAAATCCACACGCTCACGTTTCTTTGAGCGACTTAAGATCTGCTGTTCAAAGCTTGAGCTATCAGCAGTCCCTCTGGTCGCATCACTGCGAAGGCTTGATAACAAGAAACCATGGGTAGTTTCCCAGTCTGACATTTTCTCCAGATAATTACTGCAATCTAAAGAGAAGGGGTTAACCGATTCGGTTAACCCCTTTTTTGTTGGCAAGCTCAGTGTTGATGACAACGGCTGGTATTCCGTGGATGGAATCCCTTGGTTTCAAAAGATTTTGCCCGGGTTGAGCACCCCATTGGGATCGAACATAGCCTTTAGGCGCTTCATAAGGGCAAGCTCTGCTACGCCGATCTCCATGCCTATGTATGGGGCTTTGCTAACCCCTACGCCGTGCTCGCCAGAGATGGTTCCCCCCAGCGCAACTGTCTTCTGGAACAGGTCCTGAACTGCGGATTCAGCCTTTGCAAGGGTTTCCTCATCACGCTTGTCCAGGATGATGTTGAAGTGGATGTTGCCGTCACCTGCATGGCCAAAGGTCACAATAGTCAGGCCGCTACGCCTTCTCAGGTCATCTATCCATTCGACCATGTCCGGGATGCGACTGCGCGGCACCACGATGTCTTGATTGATCTTGTCCGGGCCAAGCCGAAAAAGGGCAGGCGATATGGCCTGACGAGCCTTCCACAACTCTTTGGCCTCCTCGTCCGACCCCGCCACCTTGATCTCATGGGCACCGCCCTTCTCACAAATGGGTACAAGACGTTCAAGGGTCGCCTCAACAGCAGAGGGGCTCCCGTCAATGTCGATCAGCAGCATGGCTCCGGCGTCTATCGGAAGCCCTATATTCAGGTGGTCTTCAACACATCTTATGGCGGATTGATCCATATACTCTACTGTCCTGGGCACAATGCCGGAACGCACGACTTCTGAGACCGTACTTGCGGCGTCATGGATGCGGGAAAAGACCGCACTTACTGTACGAACTGTCTCGGGGAGCGGGAGCAATCGCAACACAATCTTTGTTATAATCCCCAGGGTCCCTTCTGAACCGACCATGAGCCGGGTCAAATCATAACCCACAACACCTTTGGCAGTGCGCACCCCGGTCTTAATGATCTCTCCGGTCGGAAGTACAACCTCAAGTCCCAGGACATAATCGCGCGTCACACCATACTTCAGGGCACGGGGACCACCTGCGCACTCAGCGACATTTCCGCCGAGCGTACTGAACAGGGCACTCGACGGATCAGGTGGGTAAAAGAGACCTTTTTCTTCCACTGCTTCCTGAAAATGCCCAGTGACGACTCCGGGCTCTGCTTCGGCCACAAGATTGTCTGTATCAATGGCCAGGATGCGGCTGAAACGGGTCGTAACCAATACCAACCCGCCTTGAACGGCAAGCGCCCCGCCAGTCATCCCAGTACCAGCACCCCGAGGCACAACAAAGAACCGGTACTCATTGGCCAGTTTCATGATATCCGAGACTTGATCGGCATTTGCAGGAAAGGCTACAGCGTCTGGGCGACAGTGTCGGTTGGTGGCATCGTAGGCATAACAGAGCAGGTCCTCTTCTGCGGTCGTCACATGCTCCCGGCCAACGATCGCCTCGATCTTAGGAATGATTGAGGTCAAAATTGGAAGGTATTTCCCATCGTCTTCAATATCCAGAATGTCGAGATATCACACCTATATCATAATATTTTCAGCTTGACCAGCATTGGACATTGTATGGCAGAGATCGTAACTCTGGCCAGAGTTGCGATGGAGCCCCACGGGTAAACCCGTGGTCCCACTAAAGTACCCGTCTTTGCCTTCGGCTACGACGCGGTTATCCGCCTCAGCTTCGGGGCGACATCGCGCCGTAGCA
>JAQYVR010000191.1 GCA_030145395.1 Desulfobacteria bacterium | reverse complement strand
GAGAGGCCAATGCAAAATGTCGAATCAGGAGCTTGTCCTTTCCACCAGAAAGGTCACCTGGACGGATCATTGAGGGAGAGACAGCTGAGGCCAAGGCGGTCGAGCTGGTGAGATTGCTCACTGAGGAGGCGAAAGTCATTTGAACTTGTGGGCTTCGCCCAAACTAGCGTGATGGAATGATCGAGTGACGGAATAATGGAATACTGGAATATTGGAGTGTTGAAGTGTTGGGTCACAGCAGCAGTAGAGCGCTGTGTCTCCTATCGCTCTTCTTCTAAACCCATCACTCCATTACTCCATTACTCCAACACAATGCCATGAGAACAAGATAGCGTTACAACGAAATCCCAATTACCGTTAACCAAAAGAGGAGAGTTGAACATGCCACAGGGCGTTTTGGTGTTTGCGGAACAGGTCGATGAGACTTTTCGTAAGATTGCCTTTGAAGCCGTGAGTGAAGGGAGACGGCTGGCCGATACTATTGGTCAAACAGTAACGGCCGTCGTACTCGGTTCCGGCGTGGAGGGGATTGCAGGAGAGCTGGGGAAATACGGAGCAGACAAGATCCTGGTGGGTGATGATCCGGCCTTGGCTGACTACACCACGGCGGTTTACACGAATGTGCTTTTCGACATTGTCAAGGATAATGATCCCAGTATTTTGCTTTTTGGTGCTTCAAGCCAAGGAAAGGACCTATCCGCTCAGTTGGGAGCTCGACTGGGGGTTGGTCTTGCCATGGACTGCAATGGCCTGAAGCTTGACGGAGAAAAGCTTATTGCCACAAGGCCCATGTACGGCGGCAAAGTCCTTGCTGAGGTGACTCTGGAAGGGACACCGCAGATGGCTGCCATCCGCCCGAATGTGATGGAAATCACGGAAGTGGCCAAGGTTGGGGATGTGGAAAAAGTTGACGCGAACATTGGCGTCATCAAGGCACAAGTTGTTGAAAAGAAGTTAGAAACTGTCTCCAAGGTGGATCTAACTGAGGCAGATGTCGTAGTGTCAGGTGGCCGCGGCATGGGAGGTTCTGACTACACCCTTCTTGAAGAACTGGCCGAGATCCTGGGTGGTACGGTAGGGGCCTCAAGAGCAGCGGTAGACGAGGGCTGGCGTCCTCATTCTGATCAGGTGGGCCAAACCGGCAAGGTGGTCTCTCCAAACCTATACATTGCCTGCGGGATCTCAGGAGCAATTCAGCACCTCGCTGGCATGGGAGCTTCCAAGTATATTGTAGCCATCAATAAAGATCCGGAGGCACCTATCTTCAAGAAGGCTGACTATGGCATTGTGGAAGACCTCTTCGAGGCTATTCCTGCTATCATAGCCGAGTTGAAAAGGCTTAAAGGTTAGATAGTAGCGGCAACGGCAATAGAGAGCAAGGCAGCAACATGGCCTTGCTCTTTTATTTTTGGCCTGTTATTCGTTATAGTAACTGTCATAAATACGTTCCGTTATCCAGGTGGTGGAGAGGCTCTTGTGGCTTCCGGAGGAGTCTATTCTTGACCATTTTGTAAAGCGGTCTTGGTAAAGCGAAGCGCGAAAATTCAAACTGTTTGAGGGCTTTAAGCCCGAGTTGGCGCCAGGGTTGCGCCTGACGGCTTGAACAGAGACACTTCGTGCTTGAATTTTGCGGAGCGAGCTTTAGAACGCTCAAAATGGGCAAACGAACGACAGCAGAAGCCACAAAAGCCACACCAATCGGAACGTTATTCTGACAACTACTATAGAGCACACTCACCGCCAATAAGCCTGATGAGCAAAATATGAAAGTACACTTCGCCAGTTTAGGTTGTCCCAGAAATCTGGTAGACACCGAAATAATGCTTGGCCGGCTCCTGGAGGCAGGCCACACCATCATCTCCGGAGAATCAGAGGCAGACTGTGTCGTGGTCAACACATGCAGTTTCATAGAACCCGCTGCCGTGGAGTCGATAGATATCATACTCGAAATGGGAAAATGGAAGCAGCAATCTGAAACGCGCAGACTTATTGTTGTGGGCTGCCTCCCCCAGCGTTACGGCATGGACCTGGTAAAGGCTATGCCCGAAGTAGACGTCTTTCTGGGTACAGGGGCCTTTGACCGCATCGTAGGGGCAGCTGAGGGATCATTGAACGGCAAGCGGGTCCTGTTGCCGCATCCCGGTCGGATTCCCGTCCGGGATTTGTCTCTCCCAAGATTTCGCACGACCTCTTTCCATACAGCTTATCTGAAGATTGCCGAGGGGTGTTCTGACCGATGTACCTACTGCATCATCCCAAAGTTGAGAGGCCCCCACCGAAGTCGCCCCATGGCAGAAGTGCTCACCGAAGCCAGTTTTCTTGTGGAATCAGGTGTCAGGGAACTCGTACTAGTGGCCCAGAACACAATGGCTTATGGGAAGGACCTGGGCCCAGATCATGGACTGGAGGACCTTCTGGAAGGGCTGACACACATTTCAGGTTTAGGATGGGTTCGCGTGTTATATGGCCACCCAGACTATGTAACAGATTCCATCATAGAAGTAGTCGCTTCGCACAGCCAGCTCTGTTCGTATTTTGATGTTCCTATCCAGCATATCAGTCAGCCCGTCCTTAAACGGATGGGCCGAGGCCACAACAGTGCAACTATATACGAGTTGTTTGAACGCATTCGCACCAGAGTCCCTGATGCTGCGCTGCGCACTACATTGATGGTCGGTTTTCCAGGGGAGTCCGACCATGATTTCGAGCGCCTCCTTGACCTTGTTGAAAGAGTCCGCTTTGATCACCTGGGTGCTTTCGTCTATTCTGATGAAAAAGACCTTCCGTCGAAAGCCTTGAAGAACCACGTGCCAGAAACAGTTAAGCAGGAACGATTTGAATGCCTTATGTCACGGCAACTTGAAATTTCCAGAGAAAACAATCGGAAATACATTGGGAAAACACTCCAAGTCCTCGTGGAGAGCTCCGCAGGGGGGACGGATTCTCCCCTGGAAGGGCGAACGTGTTTTCAGGCGCCGGAGATTGACGGTGTAGTCTATATCAATGCAGGAGTTGCCGAACCTGGCACCTTCTCTCGCGTGCGGATTACTGAGGCCTGCGATTA
>JAQYVR010000170.1 GCA_030145395.1 Desulfobacteria bacterium | reverse complement strand
AGCTGTTTTTGTGGAAAGCAGATTACGCAAAATTGGCAATCCTCGCTTTAGTACACGATATCAGCCCCTTACACACTTCCTCTCAAAAGTTGGGGCTGTATTGGAGAGCGCCTTCCGGCACCTGCGCGAGGGCTGTGGGGGGTTGGAGGGGGGGGTCTGTGCAGCTCGCCTTCGCTGAAAAACTTCTCGTACCCAAGCGATCAACGTCCCGGTCAAGACTGAAGAACAAAGCACTGGAGTTGTCTGCCCAGGAGTGAGGATCAGCAAATTGGTGCTCGCATGAAGGTCTAACTCTGAGGTATCAGCGGGGACATCGAGGTATGAGTTTCAGGCTGTTTTCTACATAAAATGTAGCAGAGTGTTGGGAATGGTGTTGGGAACGCCCTCTTCATCACAAAAGAAAAGGGCTTAGAATTGCCCCTAAGCCCTTGATTTGATTATTGGTAGCGGGGAAAGGATTCGAACCTTTGACCTTCGGGTTATGAGCCCGACGAGCTGCCAGACTGCTCCACCCCGCAACAATCTTATTAGTTTAGATACTAACCCCCACGCTGTCAAGGATTATTTGGAAGACCGTATCAATCGTTCCATGAGTTTATAACCATCTGCGACAAACACCCCTTGAGCCCCTGCATTCTTCTCGCTGAAACCTCCGGTGTTATCCGCCGAAGCAGAAATTCCTGTCCCATAAATCGCAAATGGTACCGGCTCCGTGGTGTGCGTCCTAAGAGTGATGGGAGTATAGTGATCCGTTACAGCCATCACACGGTATTCCCCAAAACCCTTTATCCCTTCTAGTACTTTTCCGACCACCATGGCGTCAAAGGCTTCGATGGTTGAAATCTTCTTGTCCAACATGCCAGCGTGTCCCGCCTCATCAGGTGCTTCCACATGCACGTACACCAGGTCGACGTCTTTTAAGGCCGAAAGCGCATATGCTCCCTTGGCC
Organism: Desulfobacteria bacterium; assembly: GCA_030145395.1. Lineage (GTDB taxonomy): Bacteria > Desulfobacterota > Desulfobacteria > Desulfobacterales. The sequence goes on along the minus strand of JAQYVR010000170.1, from coordinate 13,252 downwards.
TCGTAATCGGTATCAAAATACCCGGTGGCACCCGGAACCATGATTATCTTGAACCCTGCATAGACACCAATACCCCTCAAGAGGTCTACAGCAGAGATAATGGCCCCTTTGAGCCCTGTCTTCGTTTCAAAGGCCTCCAAATGGGGGGCACGGCCTTGACCCCAGAACCAGATATGGCTGGCCGGCTTCAAGCCTGCTTTTACACGCTTTCTGTTGATCGGATGATCATTCAGCATTGCGCGTGCCCGATCCATGAGCTGAAGCAATACCCCTTGAGACCTCATACGATCCAGATATGGACCCACGGGCTGACCGGTAATATCGTGGGGGGGGGTCGTAGCAACTTCCGCCACTCCATCAGGCCAAACCATAAGATGGCGGTAGCTCATACCAGGATAGAACCGAAAGGTCTCGTCGCCTAATGCCCTGCCCAGATCCTCAATAATGTCTCGGGCGTCGTCAGTACCGATGTGGCCAGCGCTGTAATCGTCCATTGACAATATGCCGTTCTGCTTGGCAAGAGTGACCAGGTTGCAACGGAAGGCCACATCCGTTTCCGAAAGACGGACTCCAAGACTGGCCGCTTCCAACGGTCCGCGCCGCGTCAGAGTTTTTTTCGGATCGTAACCCAAGAGACTCAAGTTGGCCGTGTCACTACCCTTTTCGCACCCCAATGGAATGGTACTTGCCAGACCGAGTTCTCCGTTGTCGGCAATCCAATCCATATGCGGCGTACTCGCAGCCTCAAGCGGGGTCTTGCCTCCAAGTTCGGCAATGGGATAATCGCCCATACCGTCCCCTACCAATATGACATATTTCATCTCCAATCCTCGATGCGGATCAGAACCGTCTTGTCTTTGACCATGTCCAGTTGATCTGTTTCTGAAAGGGCTGCCTGCACGGCCGCCTCCTTGGCCTCATGAGTAATCATGACAAGAGGGACAGCACCAACAGAGTCCCGACCCTGTTGATGGACTGATTTGATGCTTATCTTATGCTTTCCCAGGATTCCGGCAATCTTGGAAAGCACACCTGGCCTGTCTTCAGCTGAGAATCGAAAATAGTATCCGGTCTTCAACTCTTCGATTGACTTAATCCGCCTTGACTTGACACCGGCCGGCTGATGTCCGAGGGACGGCACCCTTCCAACTGCATTGTTCATGATATTGCGGGCAACATCTACCAGATCACCCACCACGGCGCTGCCTGTTGGCATCATGCCAGCCCCGGGTCCATACAGCATCACGCTGCCCACTGCATCACCTTTTATGTATAGGGCATTGTAAGCCTCATTCACATTTGCAAGCATAGTGTCTTCCGGTATGAGGGTGGCGTGCACTCTTGCCTCTATGGCCTCACCATCGTCCTTTGAAATGGCCAGGAGTTTGATACGATACCCAAATTCTTTAATGAACTTGATGTCAATGGGTGTGATCCTTGAAATCCCCTCTGTATAGACCGCCTCAAAATCTATAGGTACTCCATAGGCAAGAGATAGGAGGATAGTCAATTTATGGGCCGCATCGATCCCTTCAACATCAAAAGTGGGGTCAGCCTCTGCATAGCCGAGTGCCTGAGCTTCCTTCAGGACCTCTGAAAAGGGGCTTCCCTCGTCGGTCATCTTAGTCAAAATGTAATTGGCAGTGCCATTCAAGATGCCAAAAAGGCCACTGATACGATTCGCAACCAGACCTTCCTTGATCGACCTAATCAGCGGGATACCTCCGCCCACGCTGGCTTCGAAACCTACCTCCACACCTTTTTTCGAGGCTGCTGAAAAAATTTCATCCCCGTGCGCAGCCAGAAGGGCTTTATTGGCTGTGACTATGTGCTTCCCTTTTTCAATCGCTTGTAGAATAAAGCGCTTTGCCGTTTCATAACCACCAATGAGTTCTACGACAATGTCGACCTCAGGGTCATTAATGACCTCTTCCGCGTCTGTAGTAAGAATGCCCTTATCCACAGCCACTCCCCGATCCGTGTCAAGGTCAAGGTCAGCTATCCATTTCAATGCAAGCGTCGCCCCAAGACGCGACTCGATCACCTCGGGGCTCTGCAGCAGGATTTTTGCCATACCAGACCCCACGGTTCCAAACCCCAACAGGCCAACATTTATTGTCTTCATCTGGCTACCCCCTAGCCAACTACGCGTCAAAGAATCTTACGGATGCCCCTTATAGCCTGATTCGTTCGCATCTTGTTCTCTATGAGCGCAAACCGAACATAGTCATCGCCGTAGTCCCCAAAGCCAAGTCCTGGCGAAACAGCCACCCTGGCCTTCCGGATCAACATTTCAGAAAACTCAACAGACCCCATCTCGAGATAAGGCTCCGGGATCTTTGCCCAGACAAACATGGTCCCCTTGGGTGGCTTCACCTTCCACCCTACCTTGTTCAGCCCGTTTACCAGAGTGTCGCGCCTCGACTTGTATGTCTGCACTATTTTCTTGACGCAGTCCTGAGGTCCGTTCAGTGCAATAATGGACGCAATTTGAATGGGCTGAAAGATTCCATAATCGAGATAGCTCTTTATGCGGCGAAGTGCTCCGACAGCCTCGTGATTGCCAACACAAAACCCCACACGCCATCCTGGCATATTATAACTCTTGGAAAGCGAGAAGAACTCCACCCCAACATCCTTGGCACCTGGCACCTGAAGAAAGCTGGGGGCCTTATACCCGTCAAAGACGAGGTCTGCGTAAGCCAAATCATGAATCACCAGGATATCATGCTCTTTGGCATAATCCACGACCTTCTCAAAGAAGGCCAAATCCACAACCTCGGTTGTAGGGTTGTGAGGAAAGCAGATGATGAGAATCTTGGGCCGCGGCCAAGTCTGCTTTGTAGCTGCGATCAGGTCCTCAAAGAAATCCCGATCAGGACCCAACGGAATCCTGCGCACGTCTCCACCGGCAATGATTGCCGAAAACGGATGGATAGGGTACGTGGGGTCCGGCGAAAACACGACATCCCCCGGCCGTATGGTTACGGCCACAAGATGCGAAATCCCTTCTTTGGCACCAATGGTCACGATCGCCTCAGTATCCGGGTTTATATCCACATCAAACCTGCGTTTGTACCAGTCCGAAATCGCTACCCTGAGCTTTGTGATCCCCATGGACGCTGAATAACGGTGATTGCGACCCTTTCTGGATGCCTCAACCAGCTTATCCACTATATGCTTTGGCGTTGGCATATCGGGATTTCCCATTCCAAGGTCGATGATGTCTTCACCGGCATGGCGGGCATCCATCTTGATCTTATTCACTCTCGTAAAGACATAGGGAGGCAGCCGATCTAACCGGGCAAATTCTTTCATAGTCCAAACCTTCTATGGGGTTTAGTTTCTTTCTTTTATTGACTTAATTACACTACGGGGGGTCTGATGTCAAAAAAATTGTTTTGACTTATTGAAAACCCTATACTAATTCATACCGCATGTCTAAGCCCATGAACCCAGCGAAGCCGAGCACGAAAGAGTCTCTCACATATCAAGACGCCGGAGTCGATATCGCCAAGGCAAAGCGTTTCATAAAAAAGATCCAAAAGATCACCAAAGAGGCCCCTCGTTCAGGGGTGATTGCCGGTATTGGGGGGTTCAGCGGTCTCTATTCGCTGGACGTAAGCAACCATGAAAAGCCAGTTCTGGTAACCTCAACAGATGGCGTAGGCACCAAAATTAAGATTGCCTGCATGATGGACAAGCACGACACCATCGGGATTGATCTGGTAGCAATGTGTGTCAATGACATCGCGGTGCAAGGTGCCAAGCCGTTATTCTTTCTTGATTATCTTTCCATGGGAACTCTTGTATCCTCAAGAGCTGAGGCTATTGTCCAAGGCATTGTTGAGGGCTGCAAAGAGGCTAAGTGTGCTCTTATAGGTGGCGAAACAGCAGAGATGCCGGGAATGTACAGCAAAGGGGAATATGATTTAGCAGGATTTGTGGTAGGGCTTGTAGACAACAGCAAAATAGTGGATGGATCCGAGATTGCGGTAGGCCACAAATTAGTTGGTATCGGTTCGAGCGGTCTTCACAGTAATGGTTACTCTTTGGCACGAAAGATTTGTTTTGAAAGGCTCAAGCTAAAGGTAGATGATACCGTCGATGTACTGGGCAGAACCATTGGCGAAGAGCTCCTGGAGCCCACCAAGATTTATTCGGAGATTGTCCGTCGCCTTTTGCGCGATTTTCAAATACACGGGATCGCCCACATAACCGGCGGGGGAATTGTGGAAAACTTGCCCCGCGTGCTCCCCTCGTCCTGTATGGGTCTCATCCAGAAAGGGAGCTGGGAGATCCCGCCTATCTTCACTTTCCTTCAAGAAGCAGGCAAGATCTCAAAACGCGAGATGGTGAGAACCTTCAACAATGGAATTGGGATCATCCTTGTGGTGCCTGAAAGGGAAGCAGAAGGCATTGCTGAGTTCCTCACTGCCATGGGTGAAAAGACCTATATTATAGGGAGTGTTGTGGAGAAGGAGGCGGTAAGCAATCAAATTGCCTGGGCCTAGGATTGAATATGGTCGATTGATGATTGACGATTGAAAAGAAATCTTTAGGTCAACAAATAGCCAATCATCAATCGTTAACGGTTCCCGGCAACAATATCATATACTGCAGCCAGCGCCTCCGAGAGTTTTTCGGGCTTGCTTCCCCCGGCCTGGGCCATATCAGGGCGCCCTCCTCCGCCACCACCAACCACAGCAGCCACTTGTTTCACGATCTCACCGGCATGATATTGACCCAGATAGTCCTTGGTAACCACAACTGTCAGAAAAACTTTATCTCCTGTCTTGCTTCCTAGCACTACGATACCGGACTTCATCTTTGCCTTCAGGTGATCAGCCAAGTCCCTCAGGGCCGCTGGCGTGTCTGCTGAAACCTCCTGGGCGAGAACGGACACTCCGTTGATTTTCTTGACCTCAGAAAGCAACTCATCTGACCCCTGAACCGCCTTTTTATCTTTAGCGGCCACAAGTTCCTTTTCCAGGCTCTTCAGTTGGACCAGGGTTTTCTGAAGTCTGTCCGTAAGCTCATTCGGTTTTGCTTTGAGCATCTGTGCCAGAGTATGCAAAGTCAGGGAGGTCTCCTGCACGTGCAAACACGCGGCTTTTCCTGTAAGGGCCTCAATGCGTCGCACCCCTGCCGCCACACTCCCCTCGCTAACAATCTTGAACAGTCCGATATCTCCGGTCCGTTCAGTATGTGTCCCACCGCAGAGTTCCTTGCTGAATTCTTCAACAGCAACGAGGCGGACACGGTCACCATACTTCTCCTCAAACAAGGCGGTGGCCCCAGACTTAAAGGCCTCCTCAGCATCCATCTCTTCGATCTTAAGAGAGATGTTCTGCTGAATACGGTCGTTGACCAGAGTCTCAATCTCCTGAAGCGTCTTCTCCTCCAAGGCAGAAAAATGAGTGAAGTCAAAGCGCAATCTATCAGGTGCCACCAAGGACCCTGACTGCTTCACGTGGTCCCCAAGGACCTGGCGCAGGACCGCATGCAGGATATGAGTAGCCGTGTGATTCCTTTCAATGGCCAGACGTCTCCCATGATCAAACGTCAGGGTCACTGTCTGCTCTGGAGAAATGCTCCCCTGCAAGACCTTCCCTTTATGGACAATGATATCGTTCGGATCTTTGACAGTAGCTGAAACTTCCATCTCAAAATCTTTACTAGTAATACGGCCTAAGTCTCCTACCTGACCCCCTGCCTCACCGTAAAACGGCGTCTTGGCGGTTACAAGTTCGACGGTATCCCCTTTGTTCGCTCCTTCAACTTCCTTACCGTCCCGAACTACCATAAGAACTTCTGAGTCAATAGTCGTAATGTTATGTCCCACGAAATCGGTCTTTACTCCCTCTGAAGAAAGTTTTGTATATGGCCAGTCTTTTGGAAAGACTACTGTATCCGCACGCGACCGGAGTCTCTGTTTGTCCATGGCTTCCCCAAAGCCTTCCATGTCAAGAGACATCCCATCATCTCTAACAATATCCCGGATAAGATCCACTGGAAACCCATAAGTGTCGTACATCTTAAAGATCAGATGACCAGGCACCTCTGAGACATCCTCAGCCCTCAGCTCACCCAGGGCATCCTCCAGTACCCGAAGACCGGTGTCCAGGGTTCCCAGGAAACGCTCCTCTTCGCCTTTAATGATATTCTTGATGTAGGCATCTGCTTCCAAGAGCTCAGGATACGCCGCCTTCATGACCTCAGAAACTTTTCCCGCGGTCTTGTGCAGAAAAGGGCGCGTCAGGCCCAAGGCGCGACCGTAACGTATCGCACGCCTCAGGATACGGCGCAGCACATATCCGCGCCCTTCGTTGGAGGGGAGCACTCCGTCTCCAACCAGGAAGGCCGCGGCCCGGCTGTGGTCCGCAATTACCTTGATGGAAACGTCGATCTCGGGTGATTCCAAAAGACGATGATCTGAAAGGGTCTCAATCTCTTTGATAATCGGCATAAAGAGATCGGTTTCATAGTTGCTGGTATGGCCCTGGATCACGGCTGCAAGGCGCTCCAACCCCATTCCTGTATCAATGCTCGGTTTCGGGAGAGGCGTCATACTGCCGGATTCATCCCGGTTGAATTCCATAAAGACCAGATTCCAGATCTCCAGGTAGCGATCACAGTCACAACCCACTCTGCACTCGGGTCGTCCACAACCGATCTCTTCACCCTGATCTATCAGTATCTCAGAGCAGGGACCGCAGGGACCTGTATCGCCCATGGACCAGAAATTGTCTTTTTCCCCAAGGCGAACGATCCGGTCTTCTGAAACCCCTGTTTTCTCAGACCAGAGCCTGTGAGCCTCATCATCTTCTTTGTACACGGTAACCCACAGCCCTTCTTCAGGGATACCATACCCCTTGGTCATCAGATCCCAGGCCAGTTCGATGGCCTGCTCCTTGAAATAATCCCCAAACGAGAAGTTTCCCAGCATTTCAAAGAAGGTATGATGACGCCGTGTGTAACCTACATTTTCCAGATCATTATGTTTCCCGCCCGCCCGAACACACTTTTGTGAACTGGCCGCCCTCACGTAAGGGCGTTTGTCTTCCCCTAACAAGGTTCGCTTGAACTGAACCATGCCGGCATTCGTAAAAAGCAAAGTAGGATCATCATTAGGCACCAACGATGAGCTTTTTACAGCCGTATGGCCCTTTCCCTCAAAATAGGCCAGGAACTTGTTTCGTAGATCATCTGCTGTCATATTGGTCACTCGTTGCTCGTTGCCGGTTGCTGGTTACTGGTTGCTGCTTACTCCCTACTGCCTACTCCTTACTGCCCACTGCCTACTGATTCCTGGCTAACCATTACTTCTTGGACTTCTTTCCCGGTTCGACTGGCGAGGCATCAGGCTCGGCCGGTTTCTCCTTTGCCAGTCCAAGGGCCTCCCGCACCTGCACCAGAATACGACCGGACATCTCGGGGTTTTCCTTAAGGAACTGCTTGGCATTCTCCCTGCCCTGACCGATCCGTTCCTTATCACAGGAGTACCAAGCCCCGCTTTTGTCGACGACCCCTGTTTCCGCTGCCATGTCGAGAAGGTCGCCGGCGGTGGAAATCCCCTCGCCGTACATGATGTCGAACTCCGCGTTTTTGAAGGGAGGGGCCACCTTATTCTTTACCACCCTAACGCGGGTCCGGCTCCCCGTAACCTCTTGCCCGTCCTTGATGGCTCCAATCCTTCTAATGTCCAATCTGACCGAGGAATAAAACTTAAGGGCATTCCCTCCTGGTGTGGTTTCGGGATTACCGAACATCACCCCGATCTTCATCCGAATCTGATTAATGAAGACAACAGATGTCAACGATTTACTGATAGTGCCGGTCAGCTTCCTAAGGGCCTGAGACATAAGCCTGGCCTGCAGACCAACGTGGACGTCCCCCATTTCCCCTTCGATCTCTGCCCTGGGCACCAAAGCGGCCACGGAATCAACGACAACGACATCCAGAGCCCCACTACGGACCAGGACTTCAACGATCTCCAAGGCCTGCTCACCCGTATCCGGCTGGGAGACCAATAGCTCGTCGCAATTCACCCCCAACTTCCTGGCATACACGACATCCAGCGCGTGTTCGGCGTCGATAAAGGCCGCGATTCCTTCCTGTTTTTGCGCTTCAGCCACGATCTGCAGAGCCAGCGTTGTCTTGCCGGAAGCCTCAGGGCCAAATAGCTCTGTAACCCGGCCTCGCGGGATCCCACCAACCCCGAGGGCATGGTCCAGGGCAATTGATCCGGTCGATATTGCCGGAACGTCTGCAACTACCTGGCCTCCCAGTTTCATGATGGAGCCCTTGCCGAACTGGCGTTCTATCTGTCCCATCGCTACTTCGACCGCTCTCTCTTTCTCAGTGGACATGGTTTCCATGGATATCCCCCCCCATAAAAGTGAACTAACGTGTCTAAAATGTCTAAAGTGAGCTAAAGTTTCCGAAATCCTAAATGCTACAGTGGCGCCTCAGCCAGTCTGCTATAGACTGCACCATCCGGGCGCAGATCACTTTGAAAAAGGACTATTGATTGCGCTGTAAAAGATTCTGTTCGAAAATCACTCAGACTGTCTAAGCCCTCTCTCAGCTTGGTCTGATCCAGACGACCTTTCACACGTCCCAGTGTGAGATGTCCCCTGAAACCTCGCTTTTCCTTTGGGAACCCCAGACGACTGAGCTGAGATTCCAGGTCCCTTTGAAGCGAACTCAATACCTCTACCTCTCCGGACACCCCCACCCACGCGACGCGCGGACGCCTGAGGTCCGGGAAAACACCAATCCCTTCCGCCCACAACGTAAAAGGCGAAAACGACCCCGTGGCTCGTTCCATCGCCTCACTGATCTTCTCCACACTGTCCCTGTCAATATCTCCCAGAAACTTCAGAGTCAAGTGGATGCCTTGTTTGCGGACCCATCTGATCTTAAGGCCTCCCCTTTTAAGCGTCTCCTGCGCATTGGCAATGGCTTGGAGAACATGTTCCGGGAGACTGATGGCTATGAATGCCCGTAACTTTTCAGCCATGCTTAGTACGTTGCATATGCATATGAATTGTGGTTCATAAACTGCCAGAGTTATCAGGTCCGGACTATTGTTCAAGCACATTCGAAATTCGAAAATTTCTAATCATACCCGTTCAAACTATAGACATACAGTGCTCTCGTATCCGCATGAGAGCTTCCTCTGAAGCCTTCTGTTTTATCTCTCCTCGACTACCTTCAAAGAGATATTTCCAACACTGCGTTTCCTCATTCCAGGCCAACGCCATGTAAACCGTACCGACCGGTTTTTCCTGCGTCCCACCTGTAGGACCGGCTATCCCGCTGATGGAGAGGCCCAGGTCAGTCCGTGCCAGACGCTTGACTCCGGTTGCCATGGCCCGGACACACTCTTCACTCACAGCTCCAAACTTACTGATGATCTGCCCGGAAACCCCCAAAAGTTCAGTCTTAGAAAGGTTGCTATAGGCCACTACGCCTCTTTCGAGGTAATCTGAGCTGCCTGGGATGTTAGTCAGCCGATGACAGATGAGCCCTCCGGTACATGACTCGGCTACTGCAATGGTTATTCTCAGAGAAAGCAGCAATTTCGCCACTTCCTGTTCAAGGGAATTATCCTGCATCCTCTAATCCCTGGTCAGAAGAATTTCATAACGACTCTAAGAACCAAATTGGCGTAAATGCCTGCAAGTATGTCATCACCAACAACGCCCCACCCACCTGGCAGTTTCGCTTCTATACTCCTTATTGGGAAGGGCTTGGCAATGTCCATTAACCGGAAGACAAAAAAACCGATAACCACGCTCTCAGCACTCCAGGGTATAAAAAGCAGGGTCATCAAGAGACCGGCCATCTCGTCTATAACGATCAAACCGGGATCTTTCCTGCCGAACAGCTTTTCGGCCTCGCTTGATACCCACACGGCAAACCCTGAGAACAGGAAAACGAAAAGAATTGCCTGAACCGGGCCAAGCTTAGAAAGGAGATAGCAAAGAGGAATGGCAACCAGCGTCCCATAGGTACCAGGCGCACCGGGAAGATATCCCGTGCAACCGCCCGTTGCCAACAAAATTACAAATTTTTCGCTGATTCTATGCAACAAAATGACATGCAGTTCAAGAAAATGGAATCCGGAATTCTAAATCCTTAATACGAGATCATAGGACCCATCTCAAAAATGTGGATCAGGGTTCAGGGCCCCGCCTAACGGCGGGACTTCGGATCTATGCATAAGATAGAGGTTCTCAGCAAACGCGTGACGGCAAGCAGTCCCGCCGTGGCAGCATGAGCATTTTGAGCCGACCCGCAACGTCGCCATGGGGACTCAGACGCATTCTTGAGTTGGGTTCTAGGACGTTTCCTTCAAAACCGTCTCATACACGACCTTCAGGGGGACGTTCTTCTCCAGGGCTATCTTCTTACAGTCCTCATATTCAGGCGCCATGGAGACCCGCCCTGCCAGCCCGGAAACCTCCTTCACGCGCACCTTGCCGTAAGAGGTTGTGACCTCTTTGACTTTTCGCGGGAGCTTTGTCCGCTCCGCCGGATAGTACCGCACCCCGGTGGCTGTGGTCTCTGACAAAATCCGGCGCACCAGGGCATCTCGATCAGTCTCCTTGCATATGACCTGGACCATGGTTCCGGGGCGACTCTTCTTCATGAAGACAGGAATCCAGGTGACGTCCAGGGCCCCATCTTCAAAGAGTCTCTCCATAACAAAGCCGAAGATCTCCGGATTCATGTCATCTATGTTGGTCTCAACGACCATCACGGAATCTTTATCCTGCTCAGAATCGAGTTCTCCTAGTATAACCCTGAGAAGGTTGGGCCTTTCTTCCAGATCACGGGTCCCCACGCCGTAGCCTATCTTTCCGATCAGCATTTTGGGCATAGGGCCAAACTGTTCGGCAAGGCAAGTTATGATCGCTGCTCCTGTTGGTGTCACCAGTTCATGGGGAACTCCCGTACCGTATACCGGTACGCCATCAAGTAGAGCCAAGGTAGCAGGCGCTGGAACGGGAAGTGTCCCGTGCTGACAGTCCACAAACCCTCTGCCCACTGGAATCTCTGAAGCAAAGACCTTGTCAATCCCAAGCCATTCCAGACCGAGGGCAGCCCCCACTATATCCACAATAGCATCCACCCCCCCAACTTCATGGAAGTGGACACTCTCTTTAGAACAGTTATGTATAGAAGCCTCAACCCCCGCCAGTCGTTCAAAAACTTTAAGGCTCAAGCCTTTTACCTTGTCCGACAGGGGGCCGTTCTGGATGAGGGACTTTATATCTCCATAATCCCGGGACTGCTTATTGCTGTCTTCAACAACGACCATGACGTGCTGGCCATGAATTGCCATCCGCGAGGCAGTGCTGATCTCCAATTGGAAGGCATCAAGCGGCATGCTACGAACATTCTCTACAATGAAATCTCCTGGCACCCCAAGATCAATCAAAGCTCCCAGGATCATGTCGCCGCTTATCCCGGTAAAACAGTCAAAGTAGGCAAAACTCATTCTAATCTGCTTCCCAATGGGCAGTTGCCGAAGTTGCCCAGATAAAGGTGTCGCTGGTTCCTGCCGATATCACAACCTGAACCGCTTGACCTCTTATCACAGCGCTTTACGGTAGTCAAAGAAACCGGTGCTATCATCACTACCATAAAGAAGGTCCACGTCTTTACAAAGTGATCAGTCTTGACTGCCTTTCTTGGCATGCAGCTGTATGATCTCAATGAGGAGTTCCACGGCCTTGACCATATCATCCAGCCGAACAGATTCCCGCACAGTGTGCATGTCTTTCATGCCTGTGCCGAGTATACCTGTAACAATCCCGTGGCCAAAGAAGATGTTTGAGTCGCTCCCACCCCCGCTGATCTTAATTTCCATCTTCCGTCCCAGGCCAGATGCGGCCTCTTTGGCCAGGGCAACAACAGGGTGGTCATCAGGAATTTTCAGAATGGCAAAATCCTGGCGAACCTCCACTTCCAGCCTTGGAAGCCCATCATCAGAGGGGAACGCGTCTTTGTACTTTGAAACCTGACGTTCAAAACCTTGGATAATCTTCTGTGTCTCCTCCTCCAGTTTCTCGATGCTGTGGCTGCGAACCTCTCCAGCTACGGTCACGAGGGACGGGACTATATTTGTGGCTTTGCCGCCCTCGAATATCCCAATATTGGCGGTGGTCTCCTCATCAATACGACCCAGGCGTGTCTCTGAAATCGCACCACTGGCCAGATGTATGGCATTGATCCCTTTTTCGGGGGAGGCGCCAGCGTGTGCATCTCGACCGTGGACCTTGAACTCAATGTGATTCGCAGCAGGGGCTCGAGTCACAATCCCCTCTGTGTCCGTGGAATCGAGGCTGTATCCATATCGGGCCTTGATCATCGAATAGTCTAGATTCTTGGCGCCAAGAAGACCAACCTCCTCACAAATCGTCACCACTATCTCCAGGGGGCCATAGGGCAGTCCATTTTCCTGGAGTGTCCTGATGGCCTCGATAATAACGGCCAAAGCCGACTTATCGTCAGCCCCAAGGATGGTAGACCCATCACTTGTAAACGTGCCGTCCGAAAAAAGCACATTGACTCCCTCGCCCGGCTGGACAGTGTCCATATGGGCGTTGAGCAGCAGGGGGACCGCGTCCGCCCCGGACCCCTTGAACCTGGCTATCAGGTTGCCGGTATCGCCTTCCACCTTTGGCCCGGCCCCGTCATCGTGTACTTCTCCTCCCAAGGATTCAAAGATCTCCTGTAGGGCCCTTGATATGGCCCCCTCTTTTTTTGAAACACTATCTATCCGAACCAACGTTTTGAAAACGTCAGCCAGACGGTCACGGTTGAACATGTTCTCTTTCCTCCTGTTACAAGGATCCCCTGTTCGTTAAGTGAAGGACTCTCAAAAAAAATCATTGACAGGACATGGAAATAAAATAAAACTTGCACATAGTTGCGGAAGTGGATAGCTCTCTGGTGGGGCTCCCGGACTTCAAATCCGGTGTGGGGCGCTAAAACCGTCCTAGGTGGGTTCGATTCCCATGCACTTCCGCCATTTTTATCTTTACTGTCAGCTGGTTAGCCCCCACAAAACCCCTTGAAAACTACCAAAACTCCATCCAATATTGAGTACCATACCTTATAACATCCTTGACGTAAATCTCTGTTTCTCGCGACAGCTGCCTGTTACCCGGCACACGCTTTTCCACCGCCTTATACACCATAAATCCATCTTTGAGGACCCGCATTTGAGAAGGTG
>JAQYVR010000166.1 GCA_030145395.1 Desulfobacteria bacterium | reverse complement strand
GTAAGCCAGTCCCTTATCATGGGTATTATTACCGAATCCTAAAAGCTCAGGGGAAGAACGCACCGGGCGGTGCCTATGACTACATGGTGAATGGACAAATGATCGGAGGGTTTGCCCTGGTAGCCTACCCCGCCAGGTATGCGTCTTCAGGGATCATGACCTTTATTGTCAACCATGATGGCGTGGTTTACGAGAAAGACCTGAGCGACAACACAGAGAATGCTGCACTGGCGATGAAGCTTTTCAACCCGGACGGCACGTGGAAAAAGGTGGAAAAAAATTACCAAAAAGGAGAACGGAAAGATGGCTATAAGTGATATGGGCAATGTCATCAAATCAAACCTGCTTGTCAAAGGTTTTCCGAATGTCCAGGTACTATGTTGCGATCCTCGGTGCCGCCCCGGGTGCTTGGCCCGTGCTGTTAAGGCGCAGGAACTGGCCCTGAGCTAGAAGAAGTCAGCACGCTTCTCAAAGCCTAGGCCAAATCCGTTCTGAATACTGAATGCTGACTTCTGAATTCTTGAGGTTTAGGCCTGAATTCTAAATGACTCCTTCACTCCATTCATGACCCCATTTAACGGAGGATACCATGGCGGACGCAAGGCATTACACCGAACTGGGATTGGTCAATACCAAAGAGATGTTTAAAAAGGCGATGGCGGGCGGCTATGCCGTCCCGGCCTATAACTTTAACAATATGGAGCAGCTCCAGGGCATCATTATGGGGTGCGTGGAATCCAAATCGCCGGTGATTTTGCAGGTGTCCGGCAGCGCCCGGAAGTATGCCGACCCGACATTTTTGCCTTACATGGCCATGGGGGCCGTGCAGATGGCAAAAGCACTCGGTGCCGGTATCCCGATCGCGTTGCATCTGGATCACGGCGGTAGCTTTGAGCTGGCCAAATCCTGTATTGATTCCGGCTTTTCCTCGGTAATGCTCGACGGGTCCCACCACCCCTTTGAGGAAAATGCAGCGCTGACCCGCCAGGTGGTTGATTATGCCCATGAACGTGACGTTACCGTAGAAGGGGAATTGGGGGTATTGGCCGGAGTGGAGGATGAAGTTTCTTCAGAAGCTTCACACTATACCAAACCGGAGGAGGTGGAGGAGTTTGTAGAGAAGACGGGTGTGGACAGCCTTGCCATTTCCATCGGCACCTCCCACGGTGCTTTTAAATTCAAGGTAAAACCCGGCGAAGAAGTCCCGCCTTTACGGTTCGATATTTTGGAAGAGGTCGCAAAACGCGTGCCGGGTTTTCCCATCGTCCTGCACGGGGCCTCATCCGTCGAGCCGGAGTATGTCAAGTTGATCAACGCATTTGGCGGTAAAATGGATGATGCGGTCGGAATCCCTGTAGAACAATTAAGAAGGGCCGCCCAATCGTCTGTCTGTAAAATCAATATCGACAGTGACGGTCGGCTGGCCATAACGGCGATGATAAGAAAAGTATTCACCGAAAACCCTTCTGAGTTCGACCCCCGCAAATATCTGGGACCGGCACGGGACGAGCTGATAAAGATGGTAAAATATAAGAATGAACACGTCCTTGGCAGCGCCGGTCAAGCATGAAAGATGAGGAGATCAGCTGTGAAAGAAATGGTTTTAAACTTTGAGGTGCAGCGATTGGGTGAATGCCGCATTCCGTCACCCATGGACACGACGAACTTTGTCGATGACGAGGATCATGTGCTCTATCACTCAACCCTGCCGGAGATCCAACTATTTTTGGACCAGGGCAAAAAGCCGCCGCATTTTGAAATGGCAGGACCGCGGAAAAACATTTACTTTGACCCGTCAAAGCTCAAGTGCGGCATTGTCACTTGCGGAGGCCTTTGCCCCGGCCTCAATGACGTGATTCGAGCGATCGTCCTCGGGCTTTACCATCACTATGGCGTGAAGACGGTCTTTGGGTTCCCCTTTGGTTATGAAGGGCTCACCTACAGGCAGGGGCATACCCCCCTGGAGCTGACACCTGAAATGGTTGAGAACATCCACATGCAAGGGGGGACGATACTGGCTTCCTCACGGGGACCTCAGGATATCTCAGAGATGGTGGACACGCTGGAACGAATGAATGTGGGTATCCTGTTTACCATTGGCGGAGACGGCACCCTCACAGGGGCGCAGGCAATCTCTGAAGAAATCGGGCGTCGGGGTCTGAAGATCAGCGTCATCGGTATTCCCAAGACCATTGACAACGATATTTCTTATGTGGATGTCTCCTTTGGCTTTGAGACGGCCGTGTCCGAGTCAAGAACCTCCATTTGCGCTGCTCACACCGAGGCGATTGGTGCAAAAAACGGTATCGGCCTTGTAAAGCTCATGGGTCGGGAATCAGGATTCATCGCCGCATATGCCGCCCTTGCAAACAACGATGTCAACTTTTGTCTTGTCCCGGAAGTTTCCTTTACCCTGGAAGCATTTCTTGAGGCCTTGAAGACGCGACTCGAAAAACGGGGACATGCCGTCATTGTCGCGGGAGAAGGGGCCGGACAGAACCTGATTGCGGAGACAGGGCAGGAGGATGCGTCGGGCAATATCCGTTTTGAAGACATCGGTCTTTTTTTAAAAGACCGGATAAAGACCTTTTTCAAAGAAGGTGGAATGAAGGTGGAACTGAAATATATCGACCCGAGTTACACCATACGAAGTTTGCCGGCCAATTCCAGGGATTCGGCATTTTGTTTGATTCTGGGCCACAACGCGGTTCACGCCGGAATGTCGGGCCGGACGAACATGGTCGTGGGATACTGGAAAAACCAGTTCACCCATGTCCCTATTCCATTGTCCGTTTCCGAGCGCAAGCAAATCGATCCTGAAGGAAGCTTGTGGGGCCAAGTTTTGTCCTGCACAGGACAGCCCAGGAAAATGATATAGGAGGTTTGGTAATGAGAGAAAGTGACTTCGGAGATTATCATAGAAAGAATGAACCCGACCCATCGATCAAACGGACACGCATACCCTATGATCGGAACCCGGACTTCTCAATGCCTTTGCTGAAAATCCCTGCCGTCGCTCGAGACCGCATGCTTTCCATGCTCACTTTTCTCTATGGAGAATCGGAAGCGTCGAAATGGTTGCCGGAACTGGAGAGGATCCTCAAGGTCCACCACGCCTTCAAGCCTCAGGCGCTGATCGACGCTGAAAAGGCGTATGATCCCAGGGAGCGATTTACGCAAAGGGACATGGTCCTGATTACCTACGGTGACGCCTTTAAAGGAGAGAGCGGGGAAACCCTTGCCGTATTGCACAAAACCGTTCAGGCGCACAATCCCGGCTCAATCAATACCATTCACCTTCTCCCCTTCTTCCCCTATTCATCCGATAAGGGATTTGCCGTGGTCGACTTTCGGTCCGTAGACCCGAAGATGGGCACTTGGGAATATATCAGAGAAATGGATGTGGAATACGATCTCATGTTTGACGGCGTCATGAATCACGGCTCCTCACGCTCCCAAATGTTCCAAGAGTTCCTGCAGGGCAATCCCAGGGTTCAAGACTTTTTCATTGCCTACGATTCTCCGGATGATCTCACGCCCGATCAGCGGAGCAAGATCTTCAGGCCCAGAACATCCGACATCCTGACAAGATTTGATACCCTTGATGGGCCAAAATGGGTCTGGACCACCTTTTCTGAAGATCAGATCGATTTTAACTTCAGAAATCCCGAGGTCTTAATGCGTGTTGTAGAAGGCCTGCTCTTTTATGTGCGTCATGGGGCTGACATTCTTCGACTGGATGCGGTCACGTATATTTGGGCGGAACCGGGAACCGAGTGTATTCATCTGCCCCAGACCCATGCCGTCATCAAACTGCTCCGGGATGTCCTGGAGGTGGTTGCCCCGGGTGTGGCCATCATCACGGAAACGAATGTGCCCCATGAGGACAACATCTCCTATTTCGGCAACGGTGATGATGAGGCGCACATGGTCTACAACTTTGCCCTGCCTCCTCTCGTGCTGTATACGTTCTATGCGGAAAATGCTATTGCCATTTCACAATGGGCACAGGGCATGAAAAACCCATCCGATAGGGCGACCTTCTTCAACATGCTCGACACCCACGACGGGATCGGGCTCATGGGCGTCAAAGGCATCCTCTCAAAGGAAGAGATTGCTTTGATCATTGAAAGGGCCGGCGAACACGGGGCCTACGTCTCATACAAAGCCACCGAGCACGGTGACGAGCCTTATGAAATCAACACAACATGGTGGAGTGCCATCAACCGGGACGACAGTGATGAGGACATTGCCTTTCAGGTCAAGCGGTATGTTGCCTCAAGGAGTCTGTCGCTGGTCCTTCAAGGGGTGCCTGCAATCTATACCCATGGGGCATTGGCCATGCCTAATGATCACGCGCTGGTCAAGAGGACCCATCAGAGCCGGGATGTGAATCGTGGGGTGATCGATGCGGATCATCTTGCTGAAGAATTGAAAAATCCTCAGTCAAAAAGGTCCCGTTTGGCTCGCATGGGCAGACGACTTAACGTCACCCGGACGAGAGAAAGGGCATTCCACCCACATGGGGGCCAACATATCTTCATGAATTTTCCGGACGTCTTCGCGGTTTTGAGAACGTCTCCCGAGGGCAACGAGCGGATTCTGACCATGACGAATGTGACCCCGAAGCAGACCCGTATAGGAATCCCGCTCTCAGAGGCTGATGCCCAGGAGACGCTCTGGCTGGATCTATTAAGCGATAACGAGTGGATTGCTGAACAAGGCGAATTGAAGGTGACGTTGGAACCCTATGATGTTATCTGGCTGAAAGGGATTGCTGAAT
>JAQYVR010000127.1 GCA_030145395.1 Desulfobacteria bacterium | reverse complement strand
ATCCCCAACAACACTATGAAGGCAAGTACAAAGTCCACAACCCCTGCGATCACTATGGAGATGGGGATTGCCAAGCGCGGAAAATAAACTTTCTTAATCAGGTTGGCATCCCCCACCAGACTGTTGGCTGACTGATTCAAGCCGCTGGCAAAGAACGTCCACGGACCCAAAGCCGCGTAAGCGAAGATGGGATAGGGGAGGCCATCCGACGGCACTTTAGCCAGTCTTCCAAAGAAAATGCTAAATACCACCATGGTGAAGAAAGGTTGGATAATGGCCCAGGCGGCACCAAGGACAGTCTGCTTGTAGCGCACCTTGATGTCACGCCAGGTCAAGAAATAGAGGAGTTCCCTATATTCCCACAACTCATCTAGTTTGAGCGGAATCCAGCCCTTCGAGGGTTTGACGATTACTATAGGGGTATCAGATGATGACATCCCACCAGCCTCCAAGACCTGGCAACAAAGACAAGCAAAGCAATTTTTTCTCAACCATCGCTTCATTCACCCTTAAATCAGGTTAACGTATTTTCTCGACTGTAAATCTTTGCCAACTACAGTAGTAGTGCGAAAATCATGCCACTGCAGTCTAAAATGCGGTGGCTCCTCATATGACCTGTCAGTAGGTCTTCGCCTCACACTACATCAATTTCACTGGGGGAGAGAACATCATTATCCCTGAATTCAGATGCAGAACGTTTTTTCCGGTCTTGTAAGAAAATGGAAGTCCTGGTCAGGCCGACGAAGAATTAAGAGACAGACGAGCTAGAGAAGGTTCATCCGTTTCATCATGCTGGCTACAACGCGTGCTCCCTAGCAAATTGAGACCGAAATTCAAGACAAGGACATTGGAACCCTTACTCGAAGGTGCGGTGCTCGTTGTCGGCCTTCGGAACGCAGATGAGATAGAGATAGCAACATGGATATCACAGTTCATATCTTATGAATAATATTTTATTATTCTGCCTACTGCTTCAATTACATCGTCTACATCTTCATCTGACAACTTGGCAGAAAGTGGTAAGCTCACAGTCTGCCTGCCAATCCGTTTTGCTTTGGGAAAGTCGTCCGGTTTCCAGCCAAAACTCTTCTGATAATAAGGATGCTCTGGTATGCTCAGATAATGCACGCCGACACCGATGTTATGGGCCGTCATGGCACTGAGAAAGTCATCGCGGCTGATTCCTGTTTGAGTTTCATCCACAAGAATCGTATAGAGATGATAGGCATGCCGTGTTTGAGGCTCAGGTTCTGCCGGCAGTTTCAGCGGGAGATCGGTAAAAGCCTCATCGTAGCTCTTCCAGATGGCCTTCCTCCTGTGCCAAAGCCGGTCTGTGCGCTTGAGTTGATGGATTCCAATGGCTGCCTGCAAGTCCATCATATTGTATTTGAATCCGCAACCAACAACATAATAGTGCTTGTACCCTTCGTCGCCAAAGCGTTGCCAGGCGTCCCTGCTCATGCCATGAAGGGCTAGCGTCTTAATGCGCCCGGCATCTTCTGCCCTCCGTGTCAGCACCATACCCCCTTCCCCGGTAATGATATTCTTGGTCACATAGAAACTGAAACATCCAAAGTCACCAAATGTGCCAGCCTTACCCCCTTTATACTCGGTCTCGATAGCGTGAGCGCAGTCTTCAATGACCATTAGGCCATAGCGCTCAGCTATAGTGCAAAGAGCATCCATATTACAGGGGCGGCCAGCAAAGTGAACGGGTAGAATAGCCTTGGTCTTGGAAGTAATTTTGGCTTCCACTTGAGCGGGGTCGATATTCATCGTTTCGGGTTCCACATCTGCCAGAACGGGAGTAGCGTCGGAGTGAATGATAGCGTTCACAGTAGAGCAAAAGGTAAGTGCTGTGGTGATGACTTCATCTCCAGGCTGCAAGTTAGCGGCGAGAAGGCTCAAATGAAGGGCTGCGGTGCACGAGTTTACTGCTATGGCGTAAAGCCCACCTTTATAGGCAGAAAAATCGCTCTCGAACCGTGCCACCTTAGGTCCCGACCCAAGCCATCCACTTTTCAAGCTGGCAACGACCTCCTCAATTTCTGCATCTTCGATGGCGGGAGCAGCAAAGACAAGAAAGCGTTCACTGGGCCGGACTGGTTGAAGGTCTTTCCTATCTTCTTTCATGAAATGGATCCCTCGCCTTGTTAGAACCTGGTTAACTGAAGGTTGCAACCTGATTTTGTATTTGGAAGATTCCTGATGGCGTAATCCATACAGTACACGTTGCCACGCACCATCATTCCTGCATTGACGAAGGTCCGCCAACTCAGGTAATCTGTCCACGATTCGCCGACAGGACTGCTTGGAGTGTCTAGACCGGTTAGTTTGCGGAAAAAAACCATCGCAACACCAGCCAGTCCTTGCTCACGATATACTTGCACTCCCGCTCTGATCCTTTGAACCTCATCGAATACTCATCCAGCAAAGGATTATTTATCAGCTGTTAGCATAAGACAAAACTTCTAAGTATGAAGTTAATTTTATGAATCTTCATTGAGTCTGAATTTCAATGGGACTGGCAAAAAAGATTAAACCTCTTCAATTCAAGAGTCACTTTCGGCGCTTCTGTCATGCTTTGCCATTATAAGATGTTCGACCAGCAGCGCTATTTTCATAGCCTGCACCTGTTGCCAGAGTGGAATAGGCCACTCGCCTCCTTTCTCAATAGCGAAGGCGAAGGCTTCCAATTCTTTCTTATGCCCTTTGTCCACAACCTTACCCGCTATCCCTTTAACTTTGGCTCCGAAGATAGTGAGTCGCTTGTAATCATCCAACACTATCACTTTGCCATCTACAAATACCTCAAGTCGTTCCTTTGGGTAGTCTGTGCTTCCAAGAGCTGTGTAGGTTAAGGTGGCCACAGTGCCATCGTCAAAAGTCAGGGTGGCGACAAAATTGTCCTGTTCACCATAGTAACCTGTAGTAGACGCAATTGCCTGGGCGTCGACTGTCGCGACCTTTCTGCCACTAAGGTAGGTAAAGAGGTCATAAATGTGGCAGGCTTCTCCCATATTACGTCCGCCTCCTTCCTCCGTATGAACCCAGTTGTCCAGGTGGATGTACCCCGCGTTGAGGCGGTAATTGAGAATCATCGGACTACTCCGGTTCCTGGTTAATTCTTGGATCCGCTGAGCGAAGGGAGAAAAACGGCGGTTGAAACCGGTCAATAGGACCTTAGAGGCTTGGACGGGCGAAGCTGAAGTGTAGAAGTCCTCTATGTCATCCAGCTCTTTTTCAGTTAACGCTAGTGGTTTCTCCACCAAGACGTGTTTGCCGGCTCTCAGGGCTGCCACTGCCATCGATGCGTGCAGGCTGTGACGTGTGGCTATCAGTACCGCATCGACCTCGGCGTCATCCAAGATCTGCTGATAATCCGTGGTGGCATAGTCGGCACCAAATCGGCTGGATGTGGCCTTGGCATTGTGGCCGGTACGACTCACAACAGCCCTCAGATGATAGCGATCAGATAAGATTTGCAGATTAGGAAGGTGGGTACCTCTAGCAAACTCGCCTGCTCCCACCACGGCAATTTGTATGAGGCCAGGTTCTGAAGGTCTGGCAGTTGGGTTGACAACCACTCGGCGAGGTGCAGCATCCTCTTTGGACTGCGGATACGATAACAGGACAATCAGAGGTTTCTTCTCTTTATCCTTCAGATCCTCATACGCCAATGGAGCCTTGTCAATTGTATAGATCGCGGAGATGAGGTGATCGACCGCAACCTTACCATTATCAACTAAGCGCAGGTATTCCACCATGTTGCGATTCTCGGTCCAGCGCACATAAGCAACAGGATAGTCCAAGCCCTTTTCTTCGTAGTCGCTGTCATAACGGCCCGGTCCGTAGGAAGTGGAAATAAAAAAATCGAGTTCCTTCTCATAAAAATCGGCGCGATTTAGATGCAAACCCACATCTCCAACCAGAACCACTCTACCCTTCTTACGGCACATCTGGAAAGCAGTGGAGATCACTGTGTCCTCAGGTGTTGCAGCGGTGATGATCACACCATCTGCGCCGATCCCACCAGTGAACCTTGCTACCTGCTCGACCTCGTTGCCGTCTTCGGAATCAATAGCCATGTCCATACCTGATTCTGCAGCTAACAAAACCCGGCTTTTTTCAAGGTCGGTGCCGATGACCCGGCAACCATTGGCCCTGAGGATTTGCACCGTCAGTTGGCCCAAGACACCCAGGCCAATAACCACAAAGGTTTCGCCCAGAGTAGGTTTGGCGCGACGCACTCCTTGCAGGGCAATGGCCCCCAATGTTACCGTACTGGCCGCGGGGAAATCGAGCTTATCTGGAACAGTAACTGTCAAATTCCGAGGCACATTGATTATTTCGGCATGGTGGGCGCACTGTGCACCTGCACAAGCAACACGGTCGCCTGGTTGAATATCTCTTATATCCTTGCCCACCTCCAGTACGGTTCCCGCGGCTGAGTAACCTATTGGATCACCTGCTAATAACTTCCCTTCTATTTGACTGCGGGTTCGACTCATGCCTTGAGTAGCCACCATTCCCACAATTTGTTTGACGTTTTTCGGCTGCTTGATGGCACGCTTCCACAAAGGCATACCGCTGGCCGCAATTCCACTTAGCTCGGATCCGGCTGAAATGCAGGAGTGATCTACTCTTACCAGCACGGTACCGGGCTCGACCACCGGAGCCGGGGCTTCTTCCACCACGGCTCGGCCTTGCTTGATCAGGACCTGCTTCATCTACCCTCCTCAGCAAAGCTGTTGAGAATGTCCACAATTCGTCGAGCTGCCCGCCCATCCCAAAGTTCCGGGATCTTACCTTTCTTGCCCCCGTTTCTCAGGATGAGAGAGCATTCGTCGATTATCTTTTGGGGATCTACGCCCACCACTGTATTGGTCCCTTGGGTGACCGTCACCGGGCGCTCTGTATTCTGGCGCAACGTCAGACAGGGTACCCCCAAAATTGTCGTTTCTTCTTGGATCCCACCCGAATCAGTGAGAACTACTCGGGCATTAGCCATGAGGTTCAAAAATTCCAGATAGGGCAATGGCTCCGTTATCGTTAGATTCGACATTGGCTCCAACTTCTCCTCAAACCCATATTGCCACATCTTCTTCACGGTCCGCGGATGAGCCGGGAATACTATCGGAATATGTCGTTGCACTTCTCCCACTCCCTGTAGAAGACCTGCCAGGATACTCGGCTCGTCCACGTTCGATGGACGGTGCATGGTCAGGAGAGCATGGTCTTTGGGTCTCAGCCCATAATTGCCAAGAACCTTTAGTGCCATAGCCCTCTTTTTATGTCGCAACAGTGTATCAATCATCACATTGCCGACAAAATGAATCTTGTCTTCGGATATTCCTTCCCGTACTAGGTTGTCATTTGCACTCCTTTCGGTCGTGAAAAGCAGGGAGGCCATTTGGTCGGTGAGTACCCTGTTTATTTCCTCCGGCATCCTCTGATCGAAGGATCGCAATCCCGCCTCAACGTGGGCTACCGGAACGCCGAGTTTTTTCGCCACCAGAGTACACGCGAGGGTGGAATTCACATCACCTACCACGAGCACTAGGGCGGGCTGCTCCCGTAACAGCACAGGCTCAAAAGCCAGCATCACTTTAGCGGTTTGTTCGGCGTGGCTGCCAGAGCCAACGCCTAGATAAATATCTGGCTGGGGTAGCCCAAGGTCTTCGAAAAACACTTTGGACATATTGGCATCGTAATGCTGGCCGGTGTGCACCAAGATCTGCTCAAAAGTGTCAGGCTGTTGAGCCACCTCGGCCATAATCGGGGCAATCTTCACAAAGTTGGGGCGAGCGCCTACGACATGGATAATCTTCATGGTATATCTACAACCGTCTCCCTGTTGGTCTTGGGCATCATCGAATTCTGCAAATTATGCACCAACCTGTGAACGCTTATACATGAGGTTCTACCGGAATGTGCTTGAATGGTTATCTGATTGTGCTGCCAGCGACGATAGGGTGAGCTCGGTAAGCAGAAATGGCAAATACTAGTCAAGTTTATTCGTCTTGCCAGCAATACAATAAACCTCATGACTGGCCCGATTGCTTCAACAGTCGGAGCCGGAGCGAGCGTCATTCCACGGGAGTTGAGTCCTGAGGAACATTCTCAAACCAAAGATCTTTCTCTTCAGATCGTCAAGTGTTCTCATTCCCTTGGCCATCCGCATTATCTGTCTCGGCCTGAGGTAGAACTCCTTGAGTCCCTTGTCGATGAGTTGGTCTATTTCCTCCTTGCTGAGTTC
Organism: Desulfobacteria bacterium; assembly: GCA_030145395.1. GTDB lineage: Bacteria > Desulfobacterota > Desulfobacteria > Desulfobacterales. The sequence goes on along the minus strand of JAQYVR010000127.1, from coordinate 834 downwards.
GGGGTAGCTGAGCACGGTTACCTGCTCCCAATTGTCATCCACCCACTCTCTCCAGTTCCCAGGAACAAGAAAATCTTTCTCTGTTGCCTCGCTGTAAATTTCGGAACCTGGATAGGCGCAAATCCCTGAGAACTGTACCGTATCCATCGGCAAGGTTTTGGCGAATTCGATGGTCTTCAGTGCTGTCTGCCTTGTCTCCCCTGGAGCGCCGAACATGAAGCAGCCGTGTACCGTGAAACTTAACTTTTTTGCCTCCTGGGCCAGCCGTACGGAATGCTCCAAGGTCGTCCCCTTTTTCACCGCGTCTAATGCCTCCTGAGTTCCGAACTCAAAACCCACCATGAGCATCCGGCATCCTGCCCTTTTCATCAGGGGTAAAAGTTTGAGATCCACGTCGGTCCTGCAGTTACATGACCAGGTTACCTTCAGCCCTCTGTTGATAATCTCCTCGCAGATACCTTGTACATGTTTTGGCGTAGCAGTAAAGGTGTCGGTTTCGAACATTATTTCCCTCAAATAGGGAAACAGTGAAAAAACATATGCAATTTCATCCACCACCAACTGAGGATCGCGCATCCTGAGTTTTCTCCCTTCCATGAGCGGCACGTCTCGGCAAAATGTGCAGTTACCGAAACACCCCCTGCCCGAGATGAGGGTGATAAAGGGAAACCTTTTTCCAGCATCCCGGTACCATTTGGGGTCTATGTGACGCCATGCAGGGAAAGGGAGTTCGTTTACATCAAGATAGGGTCGGGAGGAAGTGTGAACCATCTGTCCTTCTGAGTCCAGGTAAGAGATTCCTGAGACCTCCGCCAGTCGCTGATCGTTCCAACC
>JAQYVR010000112.1 GCA_030145395.1 Desulfobacteria bacterium | reverse complement strand
TAAGCTAAATTAAGGTTGCATTTGGTCCCGCATCTGGTTCCATCGGACCCAGTCATCTGCGTCCACTTTGGGATCAAAACGGAAGGGTTTTGACACCGTACCATCCGGATGGACAACGACCTGCTGCATGGCTCGAACAATGTATGTCCACTCTTGCATTGTAACAGGGCGTGGCCCCTCAACCGGGTGAGGGCCTGCCACCTTTTCTGGCTTGGAAACCTCTATGGGCCTGTCGGCTTTTTTGGGGGGACTGCTTACATGGATTTCTCCCCAGTACACCTTGACAACGACAGATGTGTCCGGATTCACGTTCATTCGGAACGTTGTTCCTCGAACACCTGCAATGGCGTTCTCGGCTGAAACCTGAAACCTTCCTCCACCCCCCACCAGGTCGGAAACCTTTGCCCAGGTCTTGCCCAATGCGGCATGCACCTGGATATCCCGCTGCTTGGTTTCTTCATCGTAGTCCACAGAAAGCAACTCGAAAGTGGTCTTTTCGTCAAAACGCAGAAAGCTATCATCCGGCATAGCCAATTCAACCCTGGTCTGGTCTCCGGTGGTCACGCGATCCCCATGACGCAGCAGATCCCCTTTCACCATGGGTCGCTTCAGATCCGGTTCTTTGCGAAAGAGCTCCGCGCTGCCTTCAACCAGGGTTACCTTGGCCTGTCCACGTTCCATCTCAACGATTTCAGGTTCATCAGCAGAGCCGGTTGAACCCATGGCAAGCAGCATTGGTACAACCAGTGCCAAAACAAATCGCTGTAAATTTATATTTCCTTTGGGCCTTTCCGTTGTTTGTTATCCGTTATTTGTGGTTAACGTCTACCGTCTGTCGGTTACGCTGCTCGTTTCGTCTATCGTCTGTCGGTCGCGTCATCTGCTAGACAGTTAGATGTAAGCCAAATGCCGTAACGAGCCGCGCAACCGTTTAACGCCAGCCCTCTAACCGCTACAATAAGCGCAGAGGTTGCGCCTCGCAGCCCGAAGAGATTACACTTCGTGTCAAGAATCGGGCGTCCGGCTGGGTATCAGCTCAAGCTTTACCCCCTTTTCAGAAACCTCGAATATGTTCACCGCAAGGTTCTCAAATGGCTGCAGCATCAGCTCATCTGCCAAAATTCTAGCGTTTCCCATGATATCTACGTCCATTTTTGCCCCATCAGCACTGATACTGCGCAAATACACGTTCCTGACACCCCGAATATCATTTCGGAGATGCCTCCTAAACTTAACGAAATCGGCATACTCCTTGATACCCTTTACAACCAATTCAACCAGAACAGGATTCCGCACCCCCTCGCCCCACTTGGCCACGATTTGTCTCGTGAGGTCCTGAGCGACCGCTGAGGCAGAAAGGATAATGGCTTCGCTCCCTTCAGCACTATCATCTCGACGAGCCAAGCTGTTGGTTCTTTGAGATGAAGCAATCATTAGCCCCGTGTCTGCGGTGATTGCACGTGTTGACACGGTGGCCTGAATGGACTTCATGTCATTATCCGAGACTTCCTCACTATATCGTGCCACCGCCTTGCCAACGATAACGAGATCAGCACCAAGTTCCCTGCCCAGCTTTGCCGCAGCGTCATCGCTCAACTCGGAATCCCAATACTCCGGTCCAAGCTGAACGTCTCCACCCGGCGCTGTCCGGTCCACAATGATAAAACCCTTCTTACGCATGTACTCTGAAAATACATTTTCGGCGGCCGACAGATCTACACTAGGGGGTGTTTGTCTCCACCAGTATTGAGGTGCAGTCTCGCCAAGATTCTGCTCGGACAGAAAGAACATAACCGCCGGCACCCCTTTATGCATTGTAAGTATGCCAACACTTGAAAGTTTGTCTTGAACAGTCTTCATTGAAACGGTGGCTCGCACCAGAACGCGATAGTATCTTCCAGACTTAGACTCAATTAAGACCTTGTAACCATCAATGAACTCCTTGGTCTGATTATAGACCCGGTCACTCAGGAGCTGAAAGTCTTGAACGACCGATGATGGGGAAATCAGAAGACCGATCGCCTTTTCAACCACGCCCTGTAGGGCGTCTGCTATGGCATTTTCTCTAGCCCTGGCCACATTATCACTATAAATCGTGCCTCTGCCAATGACGTGTATGGTCTTGGTCTCCCCGGTGCCCTCCCCATTTTCGAACCAGGCTGCAACCTCAGAAGAACCCGGGCCCGCAGAGAAGGCATCCGTTGGCAGCCTGGGCTTTTCAAGACGCAGAGGCTCCTGGGCCCATACCAAGCAGTTGAATCCGCCTGCATACCCCAGCAGGAACAAGACCAAAACAAGATGTTTCTTAAAGTTTGTCATCGGTTAATTGATCACAGCCCCCAGCCTGCGTATGATAAGCAAGGCGTCGGCCCCTGAAACCGAACTCATCGGGTCAAACTCACCGGTGGCCATATCCTTGGTTTCCATAATACCCCGTGTCGTGCTTACCATAACAGCATTATAGTAAGGAAGGTCGCTCCTCAAATCCGGAAAAGGCGACGGGCTGCCGATGAATTTCGTGGCGACTTTTTGGTCTCCTGTCACCTTTATCAGGATGTCCTCGATCATCATAGCATACTCGGCCCGGGCAATCTTCTCGTCAGGTCTAAACGTGTGATTCGGGTATGGCTCCAGACCTTTAATACCCAGTTCCATCACAGACTCGATATCTGTCCTTAACACGTGTTCTGCAATGTCGAGTGCTGGTGCCGTTTTCACTATCTGTTGGGTTTCAAACGTCTTCTCGGGGCTCTTGAAACTCGTATCAAAGACCTTCTTTTTTGCGAAGATCTCATCGATCTTGAGCTCCTGTTTGTATTTTCTGGATCAGCTTCCATGCATCATTTGCTTCAACCACGTACCCGTCGTTAATATCCAGGACCTTTGTGAAAAGCACGGCGGCCTCGTCAAATTCTAAGGCCTCTTTATAGCACTCTCCCATGTAGTAGTGAGCGGCAGACGATTCAGGTGAAAGCCTGATAGCTGCTGAATAGGCTCTCCTGGCCTTACTAAGCCAACTCTTGTGGGCAGACTCCTTCCCCAACAAATACAGACGTATGAGACCCACATTGGCATTGACCTTTTCCTCCTTGGCCTTTGCCAGGTCAACAGCCTTGTCCATTTCCTCAATGCCGTGTTTGAAATCGCCCTTATGTCCCAGCACTAGCCCGGAACCCGCGTAGGCCGCTGAAAACTTCGGATCAAGCCCCTTGGCCAGGTCAAATTCGCGCATGGCATCATCGTATTTACCCAACTTGAGGAGCTTCATACCGCTCTGGACGTGATGTTCAGGAGTATCCAGGAGACTTTCTGAAGGACGGACCTTAGGAGCACATCCCTGGATGGAAAAGATGGCGGACAGCCAAAGACCGGCCAAAACCAGGACTACTATTTTATGCTTGGTCTTTATCATAACCTACGCCTCCTGATTCGTTATTCGAAAATCGTTATTCGGTTCACGATTTTCGAATAACGATCGCTAATCAGTCCAAAACAATCATGACGCGGCACTTCTTCAAGAATGAAAGGTTCTCAGAAGCACTGCGAATCTTGCCAGCGTCAGCATTGCTGATGACCAAGTCGGACTGCCCCGGTCCTTCCGTCTTCAGACCCTTTACTGTCAATGGTTCATTGGTCACTCTTGGATTGGTTTGGGATGAAGTCAGGTCTTTTGCATACCCGGCCATTCCCTGCTGAACAGCAAATTCCCGGCTCACATAGGCAGAACCGTAAACTTCCTGCCCGCTCTCATCCAGAACCTTGGGAGACATAGCCGGCCGCGCGCCTAAACCACGAGCATCAACCACCAGTCCGGTATAAATCGCTGGTGCGGGTGTCGGGATCGTGGGTTGCGGTGTGGCCATCGGGATCTCCACTACCTTTTCTGCCTCGGGTGGTGCAGGAGTAGAGGGGGGTATAGTCTTGATCTCTGATACCTGCTTGATATCCTTGGGGAGTATTAGCTGGGCGAACCCCCCATGAAGCTTCATGGCTATGGTCACCTCCACCGTCCCATCCGAAAGATATTCCTTCTTTATGACTTGCGCCCCCTGAACCATCCCTTCTACCTGTGTTCTGATCACGTCACTCTCCACTATGAAGTTTTTCACCACGGTGGACGAGTTGACCCTGACACCTTTGATTACCTCAAGGAGGTTGCGCTGAGCAACCACCTTAGCTGCCCTAAGGGCCATGGGGCGTTCCTGCGCCAGGTGGCGGTACTTGTCAGACGGCGACCCAATACCTACGGCAGTTATGATCCCCTGGGACCAGTCAACGCTTCCGTCCGCAATGTTTTGCACAACCTCATGCCCTTCTTCCGTAAAACTTTGTGTTGCTGAAAAAACAAGCATAAGTGCCACAACAGCAACAACGACCAATTGTCCCTTTTTCATAAGGTCCTCCTTCTTGTTATTCTCTATTCGTTATTTGCTATTTAAAAATAAAATAATGGAGTGTTGGCAACTATTCAGGTTGTCAGGTTCACGGATCTCCCCCAATTTCTGTGGCGTGGTATTGATGATGACTTCAGGATCAGTGAGTCCAGCCTTCCTGAGAAGGCGGTCTACGCGATGAATCTCTACGTCGGTATATGGAAGACTGCTAAAATGGTTATAGAATGCCTTGCGAACTGTTTTAATGCCCTCCTTACTTTTCGACCTATCCACAAAAGGGAGTACGGCTACGGTTCTGGGCATGTGGGTTTCCAAATATGGGTCAACCTTGAATGTTCCCTTGAAGGAGGTCTGAGTCTCAGGAGTGGTAGCAGTCTCTTTTGTCGCCGTGGCACACCCGAAAAAGACGAGACTGCAAAGTGCGAAATGTAGTGCGCGAAATGCTAGGCTTCTCATAGCAAGGTTCCTCGCAGGGATCTAAAGCCGTCTGAGGCCTACAAAATTCTTACTCCGGACTCACCGAAAAGGCAACAAATGGTGGGTGTCGGCCTTCTCGAGTCAGCTCAACTCTAGATCCGTTTAAAGCCTTTATCAATGAACCAGATCACTCGATGTATGTGAAATTGGTCACATCCTAATGCGGCGTTTGACGGGCTCTGCACTCAGCCCATATACCCTGACACACGGAATTTATCAATTGTAAAATGGGACTGAAAGGGGGTCGCCAAAAGGGGCCTTCCAAGCATGAAAAACCCCTCCTGGCTCAATGTCATGATTCAGCAGGTGTGGAATGTTTTGGGATGAGGGGCAGCTGTTCTATTGCCCGTCATCAGGATTGCGCTTCAGCAACCAGTAGAGTCTGTTTATGGCCTGGACATAAGCCTTGGCACTTGCCTTGAGGATATCTGTGCTGGATCCCCGGCCCAGGGCACGAAAGTCTTCGCGAGAGACCCGCACCGTAGCAACGCCCATTGCCTCCTTGGTCTCGGTTACGGCCTTGACCTGAAAGTCTTCAAGTTTGTGATAAGCTCCCACAACCTTGTCAATCGCCTTGAAAATGGCGTCGATAGGACCATCACCCTGAGAAGTTGCTTCCATAATGACCTCTTCTCGTCGGAGCCTCACCCGAGCTTCAGGAACCTCTCCATTTCCCGTGGTTACTTTGTATGATTCAAGCATGTACAGTTTTCCATGATCCAGATCTGCAAAGATGATGTCCTGAACGATGACAGCCACGTCCTCATCATAGACCTGCTTTTTCTTGTCGGCAACAACCAGAAACTGATTATAGACTGCCTCAAACTCCTGTTCTCCAAGATCATAGCCCATCTCAGAGATCTTCTGTTTGAGGGCATGTCTGCCTGATCTTGCCGTAAGGACCATAGCATGTGCAGTGATGCCCACGTCCTCCGGACGGATTACTTCATACGTGGAACGGTCTTTGAGGATACCGTCTTGGTGAATGCCAGAAGAATGGGCAAAAGCATTTGCGCCTACAATGGCCTTGTTGGCCTGAACCGGCATGCCCATCAACCGGCTGACCAGTCTACTGGTCTTCATAATTTCCTTATGATCGATTTCAGTGAAGTATCCGAAATAGTCTTTCCGGGTCCTGATGGCCATTACGAGTTCCTCCAGGGAGGCATTCCCCGCCCTTTCTCCAAGGCCGTTCATAGTACACTCCACCTGCCTCGCTCCGTTTTCTACGGCCGCCAACGTATTGGCCGTGGCAAGACCCAGGTCATTATGGCAGTGGACGCTGAGTACGATATTGTCGATGCCTGAAACCTTTTGCTTGAGATAAGCGATGAGTCCGCCGAACTGTTCCGGAACTGCATAGCCGACAGTGTCCGGGATATTGACGACTGTAGCACCGGCAGCAATAACCTGTTCTACCACCTTGACCAGATACTCTGGATCCGTTCTGGAAGCGTCTTCAGGAGAGTATTCTATCTCAGGGCACAGAGATTTGGCATATTTCAGGGCCTCGAGTCCTCGCTCCAGTTGCTTCTCTCTATTTGTGCCAAACTTCTTCTGGATATGAATATCCGATGATGGCAAGAACACGTGAATACGTGACCTCTCAGCACCCTTTATTGCGTTCCAGGCTGCTTCGATATCTTCGCGAACAGCCCGCGCCAATGCTACGATAGTAGTACCCTTAACCTTTTCGGCAATCGCCTTTACAGCTTCAAAGTCACCCGGAGACGAGATCGGGAACCCGGCTTCAATCGCATCCACCCCCAAACGCGCCAACTGCAAGGCGATCTCCAGCTTTTCTCGGGCATTAAGGCACGCGCCAGGAATCTGTTCACCATCTCTTAGCGTGGTGTCAAAAATGAAGATTCTTTCCATTGTCTCCTCCGTGTTATTCTTTTTGTCATCCAAATTTGCGTTGTGTTCAAGCTTTCCAGGGTCGCCTTCGTCTTCATCAAGATCGAGTCCCATCCGCCTCACCTCCTTGTTGCGTTCATCAAATCCCATGGGAGCAACGATTTACTGACCAACCCGGCACAAAAAAAGCCGCAGGTTTGCTGCCTGCGGCCCGTCATCAACTGGATTGTGCGTTAATTACCGCAGGCAGACTCCTCCCTGAAGAAGTCCAAGAAGAAGCAAAAGCCCGAGCAGCAACAAACGCATCACAAATCCTCGTCAAAAGTTCTATTCTTACACGTTCCAATTATGAAATCACAATATTGACTCGGTGTCAACAAGCTTTTTTGCGACAATGAGCAGTGTGCCCTTTTTGGACTGAAGCGGCAGGTGGATTCTCCGCAGTATTTTGCCTGGACCGCAGAGTGCTGCATTCCTGGACGGCCGGGATGTTACAATGGCATCGCCTACTATGAGCATAACGGAGAGTATGAACATGCTTGGTACGAATACCGTTGCTTTTTTCTTCTCATTTGCGTTATATAATTAAAGTTCTGCTGTCTCTTGCCGATCTCTATTTTTGATGGCTTCCTTTGTTTTGGTCAAAAAGGAAAACGTTGTGACATCGAAGCAAGGTGAAAAAAGATCTGAATCCAGAACCACGGTAGATGAATATCACAGCGTTGAATTCATTTTGCCAAATGTGGAGTTCATATATCAATTCAGAATATGGAACATGTCGCCACAGGGGATGTGTATCGTGGTAAGAAAAGATTCAGGGCTGTTAAAGCATTTGAATGTCGGTGACGTGATAGACCTGAGGTACCACCCGAACGATTTAAAAGATCCCGCAGTTAACCTAAGGACAGAGATCAGACATATAACCAAGCAGGAAGAGGGAAAATTCAAACATCATTCGCTCGTCGGCTTGGTTATCGCGGAAAAACAATCGCATGGTGAGTAAGCATTGCTTACAGGAGGAAAAGCAAGGGGG
>JAQYVR010000102.1 GCA_030145395.1 Desulfobacteria bacterium | reverse complement strand
ACTCGCCTTTGCCAGAATGCCCCGTGCGGAAGCACGGGGATGAATGGCGAGGTGACCCTCCGAAGCCTTGGCGTAGGAGGGTTTTTGCTCCGGCGAGTTCCGCCGTCCCAAGAGAAACCAAAGATGCCCCGCGCGGAAGCGCGGGGAGCTTCACTTTAAGTGATACATTAGATCTTATTCTGTATGGATCGTTTGAGAGGATAAGGATTTAACGAAGTTGACGCTTTCGTGTAAGGTGCCGCCGCACAACATTCAAAGCAAACCAACCCTTTAGCCTATAACAGAAGAGTACAAAGGGGACTATTTTCTCTGTAAAAGGCGTGAGATAGCAAAGCCTGATCAAGTCATTGTAGAGCCCATGTATGTCAGAAGCTTGAAGGAAGATGTGGGCACCCTCATAGTTGAAGCCCCACCTGCTGGCAAGGGTTCGAGCAGCAGTTTCCCCATCTCGCATGGTAATCACCGCTGTCATGGACCCTTGCGGAACGTAAGGCTCCGTTGAAATATTGTCCAGGGATCCGACCGCTGCGTTCGCAAGACCTTCTCTCCATGAAACAGCATCAAATCCCTGTGGTCCAACAGTCTTGTCGATAGGATAGACATCAATGCCGGTAATGGCCTCGGTCGCCTGAGCACACGCAATAGGGCAGCCTGAGAAGAAGATCGGTCTTACTCCATAAGGCGCCAAAGATCCGGCAAAAAGCTCCACTTCGGCCAAAGGCCTTCCACTTACCTCCAGGCGTTTGATGCGTGATGTGAGGGTGTGGGACAGGAATCCCTCGGTACCTGAAGCAGCATGCATGCCCAGAAAGATAACCGCCTCAACATCACCCGGGTCTCCTATGCCGGGAACCGGACCTGGCCTATATCCTGAGAAGACCCGGGCTCTTGAGTCGATCAGCTCCGGCAGGAGATTATAGCCTGTTCTGTGGAAATCTTTGACGGTTATCTGCCTGATGCCTGCATCGAAGAGGGCCGTGACCACAACGTCGACATCTCTAGTCATTTCAAGACAGGCGCGAAACCAAGCCTCGGTCATGAACGATGACCCACTGTAGCTCCAGCAGCCAGAGCTTCCCTCAATATCAGCAACAATCAGAAGAGATTTCAAAGTTTTCTCACTATTTGTCTCATGGTTCGGTCCTGAAATAAGGCTCAGGAACCGTTTCATCGCTATTGCAATAAAAGATTCCAGAAAGACTCAAAAACTGGGATAATCCGTAGAAAAGATGTTCCACAGAGAATAAGCCCAACTCGACAGGCAGACAAGAAAAAAATGCCGCACAGGTGAGCAGGCGAATTTTCTATGGAAGTGGGTGGGTGAGGCCTATGTTTGACTCTGTTGATGCTTTTCTGTAAAAGAATAGGGTGTCGAGTCACGTGCGAACCAAATATTGGTAGGCATGGCCTTGCGATGAATGCTGGTAGGCGTCAAGAAGTAAGGGGAGAGACAGAACCTTACAATAAGAAAATGGGTGATAAGAATCGAATCACCGTGCAGTCAGCTAAGCCCGTGGATGTGCATTATGTCCGAAATCTGGGCAAAAGAGTGTTCGAACAGTACGGTCCTTATGATGACATGTTGGTGAACTGGTTCGAGTCGGGTATCAACATGACACTCATGGCACTGATGGAAACAGGACCTGTGGGATTTGCCATGGTTAGTCGGCCAAAGGGAGAATGGTATCTTCCACGTGTGTCTGAACTGCTGGCGATTGCAGTGGAACCTGAAAAAAAGAAACGTGGATTTATCCCCTTGGATATCAAGAAGAATATTTACCCTAAGGGCCAGAATGCCATCATGATGCATAAGGATATCGCCTAAGGTTTGGTGAGACTTAAGGATAGCAACAA
>JAQYVR010000054.1 GCA_030145395.1 Desulfobacteria bacterium | reverse complement strand
GATCTCAAGGCCTTCGAGCTAATGGGGCCTGACATGCAAGACAGGGAAAGATTCTTTATGGCCAATTCAGTCCGGGGGTATGTAGAATTCCTGCAAAATCAACGTTGACGGGTTCGTAAGAAGTCCATCTGCGGCGTTGCGGTTCATCCCCGCCCTGTTAAATTCTCGCTACGCGAGACGGCGGAGCCGATTTAACAGGGTAAATCATTGCGAAGTACGAAAAAAGTACGCCTCATCGCTCAAGATTTGCGCCTGACGGCTTTAAAAGAGGCACGCGCCTTGCATCTGGAGCTTCTTACTGTGCCGTCCTTCTGATGAGTTTTTGCGGGATCATGGATGTTAGAAGCCCATTTTTTGATATACATTCCTTATTTCTGATGTGATAAGATTCCAAACACCTGATTCAAGTTATCTAGTTTATTTCGTTTGAAGAAAGCCAAGACTTGCCGGGCGTGACAGAGGAGCACCGTTCTATATGTTCAAAGGTTCTGAAAACGAAATAAAGGCACTTGCCCGATTGTCGACGCTGGTCAATTCCAGTCTGGACCTGATGGAGGTGTTGGACAACGCCATGAATTATGTGGAGGAATTGATGGATGCGGAGACCAGCTCTATCTTCGAAGTAGACTATGAACGGGACCAACTCCGTTTTCGATTGGCGCGGGGGAAATGGGGCAGCAAGGCGAGTGAGGTCCGCTTATCAATGGGAGAGGGGATCGCGGGCCGTGTAGCACAGGAAGGGAAACCTATCTTGGTGCCTGATGTCGACCATGACAAACGCTTCACCCCTCGGATCGACGAACATACCGGTTTCAAGACCCGTTCCGTTATCTGTGTACCCATCAAACACAAGGGGCGTTTGATCGGGGTGCTGGAGGTCTTGAATAAGCGCGTTGGGTCTTTTGATGATGAGGATCTGGAGCTCCTGACCGTAGTGAGCAACCAGATCGGCACTGCCATGGAGAACGCCCGCCTATACCAGCGTTTGCAGGAAGAATTCACCCTGGCTGCAGAGGAGCTAAAGAAAACCACGCAGAAGGTCATTCAAAGCGAACGAATGGTCGCCTTGGGGCGTCTTTCCCAGGGAGTGGCCCATGAGGTTCGCAATCCGGTCATGTCCATAGGCGGTTTTGCCAGGCGACTTAAGGAGAAACTTCCCCCTGGGGACCCTGCCCGCAGGTATGCAGATATCATCCTCAAAGAGACGGCCCGTCTGGAAAAAATGGTCCGTGACATAGAGGACTATACCAAGATCCGGGAGCCTAAGTTGGGGCAGGTAAGTCTTAAGAAGCTGATGGAATACGCCCTAAAGAAGTGGCGGCAGAAGGAGACGCCTGCCGACATACAAGTTCATCTTGACCTCCCGGACGAGGGGGTAACCTTCCCGGGAGATAAGAAGTTGCTCACCCTGGTATTAAATAGCCTGTTTGAGAATGCAGCAGAAGCTATGGCTCCCAGAGGGGATCTGTCCATAGCTGCCTACCCTCAGGGGAAGCAGATCATTATCAAGGTGGTGGATACCGGAAGGGGCATCGCCCCGGAGGACCTCCCACAAGTGTTTGACCCCTTTTTTACTTCCCGCACTCAGGGGTCTGGATTGGGTTTGACCACTGTCCAGCGGATAGTGAGTGAACACCATGGCGCAGTCAGCGTAGAATCGACACTGGGAAAGGGTACCGAGTTCCAGATTCAGCTGCCTCTTTATCCGGATGACATGCAGCTCAGCGAATTGGAGAGACAAGGACAAAAATCATAAGGGCTTAGGAAACAGACAAGGCCGGGGCAGCATCGTTTTAGCTCGGCGGCCCTTGGAAGAGCCAGAAAAGGAGGATGAAATGGGCACGGACAACGTCATTTTCTTAGAGGTGATAGAGTGGTTTGACGAAACCGGTCGGGAGTTGGTCCACAGGATTCCAGAAGGAGGTTCCGGTGAGATCAAATTCGGGGCCCAGCTCATTGTCCGGGAGAGCCAGGTGGGTGTGCTATTCTACAAGGGTAAAGCCGGCGACGCCTTTGGCCCTGGCCGTCACACCATGACAACGGCGAATATCCCTGTCTTGACCAAGATTCTGGCCATACCCTGGGGTATGACCAGCCCGCTTCGCGCAGAGGTTTACCTGGCCAACATGAAGGTCTTTCCCAACCTTAAGTGGGGGACCAGGGACCCTGTGGCCTTCAAGGATTCCGAACTGGGGCTGATCCGCCTCCGGGCCCACGGCGTGTTCAACATTCAAATAGTTCAGCCGGTCTTGTTCATCAACACCCTGGTCGGCACCATGGGCAGATTCACCACAGAGGAGATTGAGGAATACATGGCACGAGTCATCGTCTCTCGTTTCAACGACTATCTGGGAGAGCACCTCGACAGTATTCTAAACCTGCCGGGACGCTACGATGAACTCTCCACAGGCCTGCAGAGCCGCTTGCAGGAGGATTTCAGCCACTTCGGGATTGGCCTGACACATTTATATATAGGTTCCATCACCCCGCCTCCGGAAGTGCAAAAGACGATAGACGACAAGAGCCGTCTGGGCGTGATTCAAGATCTGGACAAGCTGGTCAAAATGAAAGCGGCCATGGCCATGGAAAAGGCTGCTGAGTCGACCGGGGAAGCCGGCGCCGGCATGGGGATGGGGATGGGTTTCATGATGCCGGCTATGTTTGCAGATATGTTTAGGCCCAAGGCCGACCCCGCGGCCACGCCTCCGCCCGAGGAGGCGAGTTGCCCGGACTGCAAGCTTCCCATTACCAAGGAGGCCAAGTTTTGTCCTCACTGCGGGCACCAGCAACTGGTTTTCGATCAATGCACCAACTGTAGTAAGAACTTGCCACCTAACGCCAGGTTTTGCTCCAAGTGCGGTCATCCGGCCGACGAGAAACCGGTTCCCAAGGTCTGCACCCAGTGTAAAACCGAGAATCTGCCCGGCTCTGTTTTTTGCAATCACTGCGGAGAAAAGTTAGGATAAAGTGGGTCTTACAGTAGAACAAGAGTGTCCGCAGTGCGGTGCCCCCATTGGACTTGAGGAAACCGATCATCTCATCCAGTGTCCATACTGTAGTGTCAAGAGCTTTCTTTTTGCACCGGATTATTTCCGTTTGGTACTGCCGCACAATGCACCCGACAAGGATATCATTTACGTCCCTTACCTTCGTTTTAAGGGCAACACTTATGCGTGTCAGGGCCAGGCCATAGGACACCGTATAATCGACATTACGCATTTAGGCACGCCGGTCAAGGGCCTTCCCATATCCCTGGGTCTCAGGCCTCAGGCCATGAAAATGAAATTCGTCACACCGGACACGGCCGGCTCATTTCTGAGGTGTTCCTTAAAGATGGACGACGTGCTGTCCAAAGTCGGAAAACACGCTTCCGGCACCGGCCAGCTATTCCACCGCGCCTATATTGGCGAGACCGTGAGCCTTATATATCTACCCTTGTTTGTGCAGAAAGAAACGATTTTTGACGCCATAATAGATCAGCCCATAGTTAAGCTTACCGGGACCGAAGACATGTTCGGTTCGACGGCGGAAAAACCTCTCCGGTGGAAGCTGACTTTTATGTCAACTCTTTGTCCTCAGTGCGGGTGGAATCTGGAGGGCGACAGGGACAGCGTGGTTCTGACCTGCAACAACTGCGATACGGCCTGGGCGGCCTCGGAAGGCAAATTTGTCAGGGTAGACATTGCCGTTGTTCCAGACCAGGGCGACAAGACCGTGTACTTGCCCTTCTGGAAAATTACTGCTAGAGCAGAAGGGATAGAAATCAATTCATTTGCTGATTTCATCCGGGTGACCAATCAGCCTAAAGTAGTCCAAGAGGATTGGGAGAACCAGGATATGAGCTACTGGTGCCCAGCCTTTAAGATCCGGCCCAGGATCTTTCTACGCCTGTTGAGCCAGCTGACTGTCTCCCAGAAAGACTTTGAGACAGAGGGGACAATCCCCAAGCGGGGCCTCTATCCCGTGACTATGCCCCAAAGTGAGGCCGCTCAAAGCATGAAGCTTACTCTGGCCAACTCGGCCATGACGAAAAGGGATACTTTCCCAATGCTTCCACAAGTTCACTTTGCTATAAAGAATGCTGAGCTTGTCTACTTCCCTTTTACGGACAAGGGCCACGATATGGTCCAGGAGCGGATGGGTGTTAGTATCAACAAAAAGTCTTTGGAATATGGTCGCCATTTATAAGCTATTGAAGTTGGGATTCTTGAGATCGGCAGGCGTAAGGTGTGTCTACCAGTAGTGGGTTTTGTGCTCTCGGTAGTACTCGGCGGTTATCCTCAGACCCTCTGACAAACGGGTCGACGGGATCCATCCTGTATGAGCGGTGAGTTTGGCATAATCTGTAACGACATCTCCCACCTCAATGATCTTTCTGTCTTCAGGCCAGGGAACATGGGTGTAGCTGCCTGACCCACAGGCCTTGATGATCTCTTTTACCAATTCTACAAACGCAACACTCTTCTCAGTACCTATGGCATAGACTTGGTCCACACATTGGTCCGTTTCTCCTAAGAGCAAGAGGCATTCAATAACATCATCTACGAAGATCAATTCCCGCTTCTGGTTCCCGTCCCCAAAAATCTCAATCTGCTGATTATCCAGGGCAAGACGCATCAGATAATTCTGGACGCCATACTTGGCATGCCGCATCTGATGGCGTGGGCCATAAGTATTTCCCAGACGCAGGGATGTGGGCCGCAGTCCGCATATCTTGCTGTATAACATGTGGTACCACTCCACGGCCTGTTTGGACACCGAATATATGTCCATGGGATTGAGAGGAGTAGTCTCTGTAATGGGAGGGTTTTCGACTCGACCATATTGGGCACGAGTTCCAACATAGACAACCCTGGCTCGAGGATTCTGAGAACGCAGGGATTCGAGGAAATTGATCTGCGGTACAATGTTCGTCTCAATGTCAAAGACGGGATCTTTCATGGAGTCGAGATGGCAGGAATGCATGCCGATGTTAAAGATTATATCTTTATGCGGCACATGGCCATCCATGACCGAACGATCTCCGACATTGGCTGTTACGACTTCCACCCTATCTTTGATCGGGTCGGTATTGAAATAATTGGCACCCAGGTCGTCTATGAGTCCGTCATACAGGGTGACCGAGGCCCCTAGCTCAACCAGCCTTATAGCCAAGTTGCTTCCAAGGAAGCCGAGTCCCCCGGTAATGAGGATATTCTTGTTAGAGTAAAAGTCGTGTTTCATTATCTGCTTAGAGGTGTACCTTATTATTCTCTGCTATTCAAGATAGAAGCGCCACTTGCAGAACATATCTTCGGGGTGAGGATCAGGAGGGGCGAAGAGGCACTCAACCCGAATCCGATCATCGATTACTTGTGCAAAGCTTGAAAACTCCCCCGCGTGCATATCCTTACATACAAACTCGCCCAAACCGCGCTTGAGCCTCGCCTCTTGTGTTGGGCAGGACGGTACAGAGATGATTACTTCATTGTCTGATTCTTGAAACTCATACCCTACAAGGATGCACCAGGGGAAAAGCCTTTGGGCTTTGACAAAACCTTCGAGGCCCTTTTCCTGGATATCAAATCTGGAGACAAGATCCTTTGCGGCCATACTCGACACGCGGTCCCACACCTTTTCATTGATCCGTTCGGCTGTTGGCTGGTCAAAGCGCTCAGCCACATAGATAAACCAGAAAGCATCCATGACCCTATAATGCCAGAGAAGGAATTCAATATACTTCTTCAGTTCCGGCGCTTCCATTCCCTCGAAAACTTCCATGTCCATGATTCGCTTCCTTTACTTCTGGATAAACTCCTTGCACAGTTCCTTTTTTACAAACATCACAGCCAACCCCTTTGCCGGCACATCAACTTGAACTGCGTTTCCATTGAGTTCACGGATCTCCTTCACTGCTACTTCATAGCCTCTCTCTTGCACAACTTTTATGAAGGTCGCAGGGCTATCGACACCAGATAAATCCGGTATCTTTTTCTCAAGAACCTTGATTTCGGCACATTCGCCATGTCTGGACACAAGAAACCATTCTGAGGATTCAGCGGGAGCAGTAGCAGAAAGGATTACAAAAATGATTAGCGCAAGCCCTGCAACAATCTTAAAATAGATATCCATTTGCTTTGTTCAGAGAAATCTGCTCGATAGCCGAGATGGTCATTTCCCTGACGGTTTTTTGCCGAAACGGAAATATCCGATGAATGTAAAAACTGCAGCAACTACAAGAGCTGCAATTTTGTTATCTCGCCCTATGACGCCAATCGAAATCAGCGCGCCGACAAATCCACAAATAAGGGCAAACCCAATCTTCTTTGCCGTACGCTTGGATATCTTTGCTCCTCCAAACAGGACCACATAGTCATTATTGTCTTGTTTGTTCATATGCACTTCACCGCCTATCCTTCCAATTCCACCACTTGAGCAGCTCTGGCTTATGGACTGCATTGCTAGCGAAATAGACCGCGCAACGAAAAACATACAGCACACATCGGTCGATATGCTGTCCACGCCGAGAACATAGGCTTTGATACATTCTCTCCGGGTCTTCTCCTCGCAAATCTTCTGCTTTTCTATACCCCAAGTCCACCAAATCCCGAGAAAGTCTCTTTCCCACTCCCGGGATTATTTGAAACTCTTTAGCCGATTCCATTCACTATTGCTCTTTGAGGCTATGGTCCAGATAAGTTTTCGGACGGCTCGAGGACAGTGGTGAATGCCATAGAATTCTATTTTCTGAATTCATTGATCAATCAGCCTTCAGTTCCTCTTTTAACCATTCTCTCAATTCGCCTTCAAGTGCATATACCCCCTTCAGTTCACACGTTGGGTGTATAAACCTTTCTGGCAATTCAAATTTTGCGAGTTCCACTGCTTCTTCAGAATTTCTTCTGATCAGGTAAATATGATAGGGCTTTGACCAACAGTTGGCTA
>JAQYVR010000035.1 GCA_030145395.1 Desulfobacteria bacterium | reverse complement strand
AAGCTGCATACAACTTCCAACAGCCAGTGGTATTAGCTAAAGCACAAACACCGTATCCCAAGATAACCCACATATGTCTCACCTCCTTTCATGGAATCAAAAAAACCCGCCTCCGAAGAGACGGGCAAGATGAATGGATTGCTGTGCGATTGATTACAGGATGAAGGAGGCACGAGGCCCTACACCCTGCTCCCTAATGCCTGTACCCCCCTGGGTACCGGTACCCCTAGGGTACTGGCGTTTGGGATTGGCTATTCAATTGTAATGACCCCCCATGTTCACTTTTGATGTCAGCCAACATCATATATAACTACGTGTCCAGCGGACGGGGGTATTGATATGGATGCCAAGAAATACTCTTCAGAACAATACTTCGCCACTTTGTTTGATATTTGTGTTCAGTTAGTTGCGTGACGCGAACACCACTTCGGGATAGTCCGGCGAAGGGCCGTCCAGCAAAGGAGCCGCCAGACCCTTCAAGTGCTGGTCAAAGAAGGCCATGGTATAGAGGTTCTGGATCTGGGTCATGCGTTCCCCGTCTATGGTCGCCCCTTCTGCAATATTATGAACCAGAGCACCCCAGAGACAAGGGTCGCCGAAGCTGCCATGCCTTGCTCCCCTGATCTTCATCTGGTAAGCGGCGCTCTCGGATCTTTTGTAGAATAGATCATTCACGAAGCAATCTCTACACCAGGTCTCCTCTTCTGACATAAACAGAAAGGGCTGGGGAAGGTCATTATCCAGGATGTCGCCGTACATGAAGCCAGTTAGATTGATGCCAGCCTTGCACCTCGCATCGGTCACGCAGAACTGGCCAGCAGCCGCACCTCCTTTGGAAAAACCCATTATGCCGACCCGCTCCAGGTCGAGTGTCCCGGCCAGGAATCCACTCTCAGAGTTCAGCTTTTCCAATTCATCCAAAACAAAGCCGATATCCTCCGACCACATTCTAAGATCGCGGATGGCGATGGGCTTGAGTTCGTTGTGCCTTCTTTGGGCGCGTTCTTGCGCCTCGGTTGTCTTAGCAACCGTGATCTGCCCCTTTGCTTCTTTCACGATGTCGGTCTCCTCCTCCCACCAGGCTTTGTAGTACTCATTCTTTCCATCAAAGGGAAGGACCTCCCCGTCAGCGCCGTAGTCGAAGGGATTCCAATATGGGTGGCCGATGCAGACTACAACGTATCCGTGACTGGCCAGCTCTTCAAACAGGGTCATGTGAGATGACATCAATCCCGAAGTCGAATAGGTGATGACCGGGTATGGGGTCTGTGTTTGGGACACATTGGCATCCAGGTAGGCATGGGTGCGAACGAGTTCAAAATGATCTAACAAGGGGGAGGGGAAGCCGAGGGACTCAGTAAAGGCTCTGCCAGCCTCTTTCCGCATGTAGCGAATGGGCTGCTCATCCCCGGTCAGCTCTGCCGGATACCAGACCTGTATCGATACCTCTCGATAGTCGCCTGGGTCAAGGGTGTAGGTGTCCGGGCGACCTTTGTCGCTCCAGTAAAAGTACCGGGTGCCAACGTCATGGGGCCCGGTGGGTTCTGGCAAGCGGAACACTGGGAGAAGAGCAGGCAGGGCAGCCGCAATAATCAGCATTAGCAGACCCAAGACGGTTCCGATGATGGTGAGTGCTTTGCGCTTGCGAGAAGAGGTCTTGCCCTGTGGTTCGGCCCCCGGCAGGATGCCCCGCACGGTTGCCAGGAAGATGATCGCGGTGAGTACATAGGCAGGTACCATTTGCCAGCGAAAACCTTCCAGGATAAGATGAGTCAGCACCAAGAACACGATCAGGCTGGGCAGAAAAGCCATCCAGCGCGGCCGTTTACTTCTGGGCACAAAAAAGCCGATGAGCGTCAACAAAAGCATCCCCAAAATCAAGATCTCAAATATCTGCATAATTAGCCTCCTTAGTTTCGTAGATAAATCTTACTACAGGGCGAGGGATCTCTTAATTCTCCTTCTGGGGGCAGAGGCGGGGGATCTACAGAGGCCTACACCAGGCTGTATCCGTAATAAATCCTTAAAGCTCCATTACGCGTCAGTTTAATATTACATGAAGTGACCTCAAACCACATCCGGTACCCGGAGAATTAATGGACTCAGCCAAGTGGCTAATGTTTCTCGTCCTATGGAATTAGATCATCGAACCAATTTTTCTGAGACCCTAATGGGATGGGCTCCAAAGGCGGGACCTGGACAGTATCTGATCTACTAAGTGGACCGAGCAGAGGATTCATAAGCTTTGTGTCGTGGATTCAAGCTCCACCCTCGTCTTTGGTTTCATTACAACCTTCACGTTTCAGGGAGGTTTATTTGTCGATAGCGGTCAAGCGTCTCACGTCTTGCATCAACATATTTACAGACGAAGACATATGCTTCACCATCACAGAACTCACAACGGTCAAGGATATGGACTTTGATCATGGTTATCACCTCCTTTCATGGAATCAAAAAAGCCC
>JAQYVR010000020.1 GCA_030145395.1 Desulfobacteria bacterium | reverse complement strand
TGAATGCGCAAACAATCAATATGCTACGGCGCGATGTCGCCCCGAAGCTGAGGCGGATAACCGCGTCGTAGCCGAAGGCGAAGACGGGTACTTTAGTGGGACCACGGGTTTACCCGTGGGGCTCCATACTTTGCACGACCGGGGCTTTCTTTTTTAACGACCTTGACAGCCCTTCTGTTCCTCGACTACGATGTCTATCCATCCAAGAGGAAGGGGAAGGAGCTTGAAAAGATGCCTATACTGACAATAAAAATAGCCGAAGAGACCCTGCGGGCAGAGGTACAAAAACTAGACAAACGTGTTCAGCTCTTGGCTGTTAACGAAACCAAGAAGAAGGACGCGTTCCGTGTGACGCTGCTCAAAGGTGGAAAGACCGGGAGTGCGTCCATAAAGAAAGATCTGGTGAAGGAGTACCTTGCCGAAGGAAGTAAGGGGAACGAACTGAGAAAGGCGCTGGGTAGGGCGGTCAGCCATTTGAGCATACAGTACAGGTAGTTCTCATCCAAGCCGAGAGCCGCTTGTCCCTGATCTGACAAAACGAACCAACACATGCATGGCCTTTCACCTTGTAATTCCGGGTGCCTTAACTTCCTAAAAGCACTCCCACTCAGCCATCCATGAGCCTCTTTTTTGCCATTGTCACCAGTATATTCCTCATTATCGTTGCTCTTCAGTATCTACTCATCCGTTTCATGCTTCCCAATGGACTTTCCAAGGCCGTAAAGACGATCACTTCACTTGCCGTTACCCTTAGTATCAACACAATTCCCTTCTTGTACATGATGTCCGGGCGCATCTTCGATCAACTGCCCTGGTGGCATCGAGAGCTTATCATATTTCCCTACGCCGTTCTTATTCTTGCATCAGCGTTGTCAGGTGCGCTCTTTCTGGTTCTACTGCTTGTTCGATCAGCTTTTGGAAGGGTATGGCCAAGGTTTGATACATCCAGGCGGAATTTCCTCGGCAGTTCGGCTAAATCATTGGCAGGGACGTCACTCGGTGTGCTGGCCTACGGCGCTTATTATGAAAACAAGACCATTGAAGTATCAAGAATGCTCCTTTCCTACAGAGACCTCCATCCAGAACTTAACGGATTCAGGCTTGTCCAGATCACAGACATTCACGCGGGACCATTGATATCATTCGAAACCATAGCCGAGGTTGTGTCCAGAGCCAATGCCCTCAAACCGGATCTCATTCTCCTCACGGGCGATTACGTAAACCACAACCCGGCCTATATTCAGGGGTGCCTTGAACTCCTTGACGAGCTCACTGCGCCAGCCGGGGTTTTTGGCGTTTATGGAAATCACGATTACTACACCGGTATAGATGCCATGCAAGAGGGTTTCTCAAAGACTCACATATCCATGCTGAGCGACGGTCGCCTTGGGGCCAAGGGACTGGAGAGACTGCTGAATATAGTAGGTGTGGAAGACCCGGTCTCAGGCTGGGCAAGTGATGCCCAGTTTGGGGATTTGCGAAAGATCTCTGAACTGGTGGCTGCTGACCAATTCAATCTGCTCCTTTCTCACAGGCCAGGGATATTCAGGGTGTGTCATGACTTGAACGTTCAATTAACCTTAGCAGGTCATACCCACGGCGGACAGATTATTCTTCCAGGGGTGGGGGAGCGGGGGTTTTCTCTTGCAGGTTTCTTTGTCACCTACACCCACGGTCTTTATGAATCAGAAGAGGATCACGAGGCGCGCATGTACGTGAGCAGGGGTATAGGGACTATTGTCGCCCCTGTCAGGCTTTTCTGTAAACCCGAAATCGTTGAGGTGACCCTGACTACGGCCTGAGGGTTTAGGGATTCTGAGCACCACACCTATGCTAAAGGTTTCAGTCAACCCGTTTTCTCTCCAAAGTCCAAGGCCGATGCCTTGGTCGTGGGTCTTTCAAGCCGGGGGCCGTAGGATATACCCTGAACAGATCCTGGTTTGCGCAGGGGCTCAGATCAGGTCGGCAGGCTACGAGCTAGATTGCCCAAAGATAGGCTTGCGCTTTTCCAGGAAGGCCTGTATTCCCTCTTGACCGTCATTGTGGGCAGCGCACGTTGAAATCCCGACACGTTCCTTTTCAAGCTGTACCTCAAGGCCTGTATGGAAGGACTCTGTCATGAGGGCCTTGCACACGCCAAAGGCATGCAAGGAGCCTCGTGCGAGCCCGGAGGCCATATCTTTAGCAGCCTCGGGCACGAGTTCATCTTCTGCCACCTCGGTGACCAATCCCCAGGCCAGGGCTTGCTCCGAGGAAATTGGTTTGTCAAAGGCCACAAGCTCCATGGCCCGTGCCAGCCCGATGATCCTTGGCAGGGCAAAGCTCGCTCCACCATCTAGAGATAGACCACTTGAAGTATATGCCTGCCTGAGCACGGCAGAGCGGGCTATGACACGAAAATCGCACGCCAGGGCCAGGGAGAAGCCGCCCCCTGCCGCAACTCCGTTAATGGCTGCAACAACAGGCTTCTTCATTTGTCTAATCTCTTGAACGGCCTGGTGAAAAAAGGTAGCAAGTTCATAAATCCCCTTACCCATACCCCCTGCGAAGGCATGCATAGATTTGAGATCCCCGCCTGAGCAAAAGGCCTTGCCCTCTCCGGTTATGACCACGGCACGCACGGTTTTATCCAGGCCAAGATCAGCCATGTGCTCCGCCAAAAGCTTCAACATCTCCTCATCGAGGGCATTGTATACCTCGGGGCGGTTCAGGGTTACCAACGCTACTCCATTCTCCTTAACTACTCGAACCTTTGGTTCCATTGCTGTCCTCCAGACGTGGGACTTATTCTTGCCATTGAACTATATAGTGACTCGGTGTCTGTCATTAATAAAGGTTCTGTCGAGAGCCTCTGAAGAATTGCTAAGAACAACAAGGCGCCTTTCGATATCAAGGTAGGGTAGCCGATATTTTTTTATGAAAACGGAAAGTCCTTCGGCCTCGATTACTGAACGCGCGGTTTCAACTTCGGTGTCCACTGATGGTCCTTTCATCGCAATCAACATGCCTGGCCGACCAAGTAAAGGCACGGCTTGATACAGAAACCTGTCCAGCCTTGACACAGCCTTTGATACAATTACGTCATATAGCCTCGATTCAGGCTGCTGTTCTTTTTGGAGGTCTTCCGCCCGGATGTGGCGGGTTTCCACATCTTTTAGTCCCAACATACTTGTGATATGTTTTTGAAAGCTGACCTTTTTCCTTGAAGCATCGATCAGAAATACGTGCAGGTCTGGCCGTAGGATTTTCAGTGGTATGCCCGGAAAGCCTCCTCCTGAGCCGATGTCAAGCAGCCGTGATCCTGAAGGGATCAGACATGAGACCGGCAGGGTGTCAAGAAAGTGTTTTGCTGCAATCTCTACAGGGTCTGTGATAGCTGTCAGATTTGTCGATCTGTTCCACGTCATAAGCTCTGTGGCATGAGCGGCAAACTGAGCAATCTGTGACCGGTCGAGGCTCATGTCCATGGACTTTGCCCCTTCATCCAGGAGCCGGGCCCATTCCGGTGACTCAAAACCGATCTCTCTTCTGAGTTCGACGATGGTGGCACCCCAACCGCCGGCCTGGGAGGGGGCGTCTGAAAAGTGTGCTACTATGGGGAGGTCCTTGAGCAGACCGCGAACGCGATTCTTTTGAAAACCTTTTCCTTTGCCGTGGATAATCCTCACAGAGTAAATCTTTGCCTCTATGCAGGCGTTAAGGTATTCTGACAACAGGCTGGGTATCTCTTTGGGAGAAAAGGTGTGCAGGTCTAAAACATCCTCGATCGGAACCTTTATTGGCGTCTCGTTTTTCATGTTGGATGAGTCGTTCTGCACTGTACTGAAGGAGATGAGAGCTTTGCATAACCCCTTGAAACGACAATTTTGAACCTTTTGGGGTACCCTTCCGGGCGAAGCGAGCGGCCCACGCAAGTGGGCAAATCCTGAGCTGTTTGAGGCCGTTAGGCCGAGTTCTCAGGATTTAGTAAGCAAGTCC
>JAQYVR010000245.1 GCA_030145395.1 Desulfobacteria bacterium | reverse complement strand
GCCCTTGTACAGTGGCTAAGGGATAACCTGGGATTGATTTCCAGTGCTCCGGAAATCGAGGAACTTGCCGAAACTGTGGATAATAACGGTGGTGCTTACTTTGTACCCGCATTTTCAGGGCTGTTTGCTCCATACTGGCGTTCAGATGCACGCGGCGTCATTGCCGGACTTACTCGATTTGTGAACAAAGGGCATATCGCCAGGGCGGTTTTGGAAGCCAGCGCCTATCAAACACGGGATATTGTCGAAGCCATGAACAAGGATTCCGGTGTCGAATTAACCAAACTTAAAGTCGATGGCGGTATGGTCGGTAATGAATTGCTGATGCAGATTCAATCCGATATCCTGAATGTACCGGTAATCCGTCCCCAAGTTTCGGAAACCACTGCTTTAGGGGCTGCCTATGCGGCCGGTCTGGCCGTCGGGTTTTGGTCTGACATTGAAGGGCTACGGAAAAATTGGTCCGAAGATAAAACCTTCCATCCCGCCATGGAGTCGACCGTCAGGGAAAAATGCTACAAGGAATGGAAAAAAGCGGTTGACAGGACTTTTAACTGGGTGGAATAATAAAACCATTGGCACAAAATATTGGTAGGAAAGAGCACATAGAAAAGAGCCCCCACCGACCTTATGGCCGATGAGGGACAATGGCAAAATTAAGGTAAGTCTATGCCTACTACGCAGTGAAAAATCCTCAATCCTCAATCTAAAATCTTCCCTCTGATCTCAGACTTCTGTACTCTTGCTGCCCGCTGCTAGCTGTCTGCTGCCTGCTGAATTGTGCCTCCAACCTCAAGCGGCTCCTCCAACCTCCAACGTCTCTTCGCTGTCCTCTGATCTCTGACTTCCGACCTCCGACCTCTGTCTCCTGCCTCCAACCTCAAGCGAAGCGCTCCTCCAACCTCCAACGTCCCTTCGCTGTCCTCTGACGTCTGATCTCTGACCTCTGATTTCTGCCCGCTGCCCGCTGTATTTCCCTATGCTCAATGCCTTGTGCCTTGCGCCCTGTGCCTTATGCCTCCCATCTTCACCGACCTTTAATTGACTTGCTTGCGTTCACTGATTACCATTCAACCGAAAAGGGTGTGGCTCATCAGATGATGCTTATCATCTCAGTCCAAAAACATTCTCGTTCTAAAGAAACGAGGTAAGGATAAAAACATGATCAAGAAAATAACTGATATTTTCGCAGAAAAGATGAAGATAGGGGACCCTGTATTTTCCTTCGAGGTCTTTCCACCTAAAACATCCAAGGGCATAGAAAACCTGTTTGGCACCATTGAAGAGCTCGCAGAGCTCGAGCCTGACTACATTTCCGTTACATACGGGGCGGGCGGGTCCACTACCAGGTCCACCCTCGATATAGCAAAGAAGATCCAGGACCGGTTCGGGATCACCTGCATGCATCATTTTACCCTCGTGAACCAGACTGTCGAGGAACTCAGCCGACATATCGAGCTCATGAAAGACGCAGGAGTGAGAAATGTACTTGCCCTCCGCGGTGACCCGCCCACAGAAATGGGAGAAAAGTTTAAAAAGATCGAGGGAGGTCTAGAGTACTGCTACGAGCTCATAGACCTCCTCAAAGAGGTGGGGGATGATTCTTTTAGCATAGCAGTGGCGGGATTCCCGGAATGCCATATAGATTGTCCCCTGGAGGATCTTGACAGCGCATATCTCAAAATGAAGGCCGATCACGGTGCGGAGTTTGTTATAACCCAGCTTTTCTTTGATAATCCCTCCTATTCACACTACCTCGAACGCGTGTCGGCTGCTGGCGTGGGGATACCGATAGTACCCGGTGTGTTGCCCATCATGGACTACCAGAAGCTTCTTCGCTTCTGTGATACTTGCGGTGCTTACATCTGCCAGGAGGTGCACAAGATATTTGCGCCGGTTGCGCACGATCTTGAAGAAACAGTCAAGAGAGGTACCACATACGCTATCGAGCAGTCTGGGGATCTTTTGCGGAGAGGTGCCCCAGGCATTCATTTTTACTGCCTGAACAAAACCGAGCCGGTCCGCACAATCTGGCAGCAACTGAAGGATCGGGCCGGCGAGTTTGTGCCGAAACAGGCCGCGATTTAGCATCTGTCTCCTGCCTGCTGCTTTCTTTCGTCTCGCTGGCTCACGCAGTGAGCTCCCTTGCGCCCTGCGCCGTATGCCTTGTGCCTAAAACATTAGCTTGGTCCGACCACGGATCCTACACGGACCCTCATAACTTCTTCATCCTCTATTGGCCTTATCATAAGAGGTCTGGCCTTCAGGCCAGAATCAGCCGAGGGCAAGTACGCTACAGGTTCACTAAGAAAGAAGGAGCCACCTTCAATCCAACTTTTGAGAATATCAGCAATTTCTTTAGCCCTTGTGTACGAAGAAAGTCCTGCAGAGCGAAGTTTCTTACCCTCCACTTCAACAGTACCTGATTTGAGTTGGGCATAATTGACCACACCCAGCTGCATTCCAGGCAAGACACAATC
>JAQYVR010000193.1 GCA_030145395.1 Desulfobacteria bacterium | reverse complement strand
CCCACTAAAGTACCCGTCTTCGCCTTCGGCTACGACGCGGTTATCCGCCTCAGCTTCGGGGCGACATCGCGCCGTAGCATATTGATTGTTTGCGCATTCAGCCACGGGCAAGCCCGTGGTCTTCTGCGAAGGCGGATAAAGGTTCTCAGCACACGTGGGGCGGTTCAGGGCACAGGGTGGCAAAAAAATAATTGTTGACAGATATCATGCAGAGGAGTATAATTCTCAAAAATCTTCGCAGAGTTATCTACCTATGGGAAAGAATTCAGACAATCGAGTACTATTTGTTTTTGGACTCTTCTTGTTTATCTTTAGAAGCGTTCACCCGGTTGTCTAACCAAAAGGTTAAGCGCCCCGGGTGGACCAAAGCGGTCTTCTCGGGATTTTTAAAACTGGAAGCCTAAAACCCCGAGAAGAAAATTCTCGGGGTTTTTTTGTTGAGGAAGGAGGACTAAGAATGATTCTAGTTCTGAAGGAAGAGATCACACAGGAAGAGACCGATCGTATCCGAAGCACACTTCGCGGGGAGGGATATCTTGTTCGTGAAATGTCAGACGGCGGTCAGTCCCTTATAGGGGCTATCGGCAAGGCAACCCAGGACCTTGATTTCTTCGAAAGGCTTCCCGGCGTGGAAAGAGTGATACCAATTGCCAGTGCTTTCAAGCTGGCTAGCCGCAAGATGCATCCGCAAGATACAGTAGTCCAGGTCGGGGACGCTGCGATCGGGGGCGAGCGCATCGTGGTGATAGCAGGCCCCTGTGCAGTGGAAAGCAGGGAACAGGCCCTCGCCATAGCAAGAGAGGTCAAGAAGTACGGTGCGGTCCTGTTTCGCGGAGGGGCCTTCAAGCCGAGGACGTCACCCTATTCCTTCCAGGGTCTTGGAGAGGAGGGCTTGAGCATCCTGGCTGAGATCAGGGAGGAACTCGGCCTTGGCGTCGTCACAGAGATCACCTCACCGGCTCAGGCAGACATGATGATGAAATATGTGGATATGGTCCAGGTTGGAGCCCGAAACATGCAAAACTTCGAACTCCTGAAGTGCGTGGGCCGAATGGGCAAGCCGGTATTCCTGAAGAGAGGGCTTTCAGCAACCATCGAGGAGTGGTTGATGTCGGCAGAATATATCCTTTCTGAGGGAAACGACAATGTTGTGCTTTGTGAGCGAGGGATCCGCACCTTTGAACCCTACACGCGTAACACCCTGGACCTTTCTGCCATTCCGGTAATTAAGAACCTGACACATCTGCCGGTGGTCATTGATCCGAGCCACGCCACCGGCATGCGCGAAAAGGTGAGTCCTATGGCCCGGGCTGCCGTAGCCGCAGGTGCCGATGGTTTGATGATCGAGGTACATCATGAGCCGGACAAGGCACTTTCCGACGGTCCGCAGAGCCTCTATCCCGAACAGTTTGGGCGGTTGATGCGGGACCTTTACGTGATCGCACCGGTTGTGGGAAGGCAGCTCGATTTTGGCTATTTGGAGAAAGCTCAAGCGGTCAGGCATATGAGCGCGGCCCGGGGAGATAGCGATCGACGTGCTGCGTTCTTGGGCGAGTTAGGGACCTTTAGCTACAAGGCTTGTGCACAGTATTTTGGAACCGACGTTGAAGCCGTGCCGATGTCTTCGTTCACGCAAATTTTTGAGGCAGTTAAGCGAGGCGATGTCGATTTCGGCGTGGTGCCTTTGGAAAACTCGTTAACCGGTAGTATTCATGAAAACTATGACCATCTTCTTGAGTACGACTTGAGGATTATTGGTGAGATCGCCCTTCGCATCATGCATCACTTGGTTGCCCATCCAGAGGGAAACATTGAGACAATCAAACGCGTGTTGTCCCATCCCCAGGTGTTTCAGCAATGTCGACAGTTTCTGGAGCAGCACCCTGAATGGGAACTCGTTTCAGCCAGGGACACAGCAACGGCTGTAAGAAAGGTCAAGGAGAGGGGCGTTGTGACCGATGCGGCCATTGCCAGCAAGGTAGCAGCCGAGATTCACGAGATGGCGGTGCTCCAGGAAGGGATCGAAACCAATCCGAGAAACTATACCAGGTTTGTTGTCATCTCTAAGGAGCCACTTGAGAACGGTCCTCGCCGGAAGTCCTCTCTCATCTATTCAACGGGGAACCGGCCTGGAGCGCTCTTCGAAACATTGAAGATATTTGCCGAAAAGGGAATCAACCTGGTGAAGCTCGAGTCGCGTCCCATCCACGGAAAACCGTGGGAATATATGTTCTATGTGGACCTTGAGGCAGATATTGAATCGCCTTCGTTCAAACCCGTGATGGATGTACTTGAGAAGAATACCGACTATCTAAAGATTTTAGGCAGCTACTAAAACAACTGAAGAATTCCTGTCCCGAGTTTATCGGGACAGGAAGCTTCAAAGGTGCGAGGATCTGTGATATGAGGTTAACCTCTATAATAAAACAAGAACGTTTGAATAATCTTAACCTTCAAATATCCACGATTATGTGAAGTAGTGAAGCTTCCCCGCCCTCAAGGATGGGGGTTCTGACATAGGTGGCAATAACTCGGGCGGTTCACGGCGGTCGGACTTGTTGCCTTGTGTATGCCTGAAGTTCCTGTCGAAAAAAGGGAGAATGATAAACTTCATTGAGAACAGCAATTTAGGTATGGGCCCCGAGGAATTCGGAGCCGATATCTCAGTTACACCGCAAGAGAACTTCGTCAACGGCGTGTATTCTTCAGTGGATGAAGCGACTGCATGCGAACTCGATCGACTGCGTAGTGAAGATGGCATCATCCCAACTTGTAAAGTGGGCTGTTGTCATTGTTGCCGGTATCATATCCTTACGAACATTGCAGAGGCCCACACCTTGGCGCAATATGTCAAGCGGGAATTGTCAGTAGACCAGATAAACGACCTTCGGATGCGAACGCAACAATGGCATGAATGGGACAATTCCAGGCCGGGCAGATATCCGTCCCCCAACATCGACGAACAGACAGATCTTTCCAACTACGACCATTGCTGCCCTCTGCTGGTAA
>JAQYVR010000192.1 GCA_030145395.1 Desulfobacteria bacterium | reverse complement strand
CCCACTAAAGTACCCGTCTTCGCCTTCGGCTACGACGCGGTTATCCGCCTCAGCTTCGGGGCGACATCGCGCCGTAGCATATTGATTGTTTGCGCATTCAGCCACGGGCAAGCCCGTGGTCTTCTGCGAAGGCGGATAAAGTTGACTGGAATTTTTCATGTTTTTCTGCTATGGTGCAGCGGTTAGCGCCCACATGCGTCGATTCTTCCGTAATTACAGCAGCTTAACCTTCGAATCGCACAGATCTTTGGTGGAGCAGTTGGGCGGCCTCCAAGGGGTATTTTGAACCATGACCGGGGCGAAACTCTTCAGGTGGAATATCGCTTGCACTGGTCATCACGGGCCTTGGAATTAAGAAATGGCCACAATATCATAATGTTACAATGCTCTTTGGAAAAAAGACGTCTTCAGCCGCAGTTGGCACGAAACTGGTATAGACATAGTTGTCTGCGTCAAATACCAAGAACTTTTGTGCTGTCCGGGGGCCGTGGATGTCCTTTTCAAGCAAAGGCGAAGTCATACTGATTATTGACGACGAAGAATGCATTAGAGATTCGTGTTGTCAGGTCTTGACCAAAGCAGGCTATCGGGTAGAAATGGCAAGGAACGGAGAGGTGGGCTTGGCCAAGGCAAGAGAAATAGGGCCCGACGTGGCCCTAGTGGATCTCGATATGCCTGGTGTATCGGGCCTGGAGGTTATGGGTAGATTGAATGAGGCCAGCCCGAGGACTGTCAGGATAGTGGTTACTGGAAACACGTCTATCGATTTGGAAAAAGAAATCATCGATAAAGGCCGAGCCTTGGCCTACCTAACCAAACCTTTTTCCCCAGAACAGTTGAATGTAGTTGTTCGAAAGGCGCTGGACAGTAGAAATCCAAGACAAGGAAAGGAGGGCTTCCATGGCTCTTGACCCAACAGAATTCAAAGATTGGCAGATTTCTGAAGATGCGGAACAGAACATGCCCACGCCTGAGGAGTGGATGGAAAAACTGGGCCTCCAGAAAGACGAGGTCCTTCCCATGGGCAGGCTGGCAAAGCTTGACTTCCTAAAAATCATTGACCGCCTGAAAGACAAACCAGACGGAAAATACATCGAAGTCACAGCCATAACACCCACGCCGCTTGGTGAGGGGAAAAGTACCACCTCATGTGGCCTCATGGAAGGCCTTGGCAAGCGTGGAGTGAATGTGGGCGGTGCTCTCAGACAGCCGTCAGGCGGCCCAACCATGAATATCAAGGGCACTGCAGCTGGAGGTGGCATATCCCTGCTTATCCCCATGACCGAGTTTTCCCTGGGTCTTACCGGTGACATCAACGACATCATGAACGCCCACAACTTGGCCATGGTGGCTCTTACAGCCAGGATGCAGCACGAACGTAACTACAATGACGAGCAGCTGCAAAGGCTTACCAACATGCGTCGGCTCGATGTTGACCCTACCCGCGTGGAAATGGGCTGGATCATCGACTACTGCGCCCAGGCCTTGAGAAATATAGTCATTGGAATGGGTGGGCGCTATGACGGATTTACCATGCAGTCTAAGTTCGGCATTGCCGTGGGTTCAGAGTGCATGGCCATTCTTTCCATTGTCCGGGACCTGGCAGACCTAAGAAAGCGTCTTGACGAAATCACCCTAGCCTTTGATAAAAGCGGCAACCCAGTGACCACTGGCGATCTGGAGGCAGGTGGTGCCATGACCGCATGGATGCGCAACACGATAAATCCTACGCTCATGTGTACTGCCGAGTACCAGCCTTGCATGGTACATGCCGGACCCTTTGCCAACATCGCCGTGGGGCAGTCTTCAATCATTGCAGATCGCATAGGCCTCAAGATGTTTGACTATCATGTTACTGAGAGCGGCTTTGGCGCTGACATCGGCTTTGAAAAGTTCTGGAATGTCAAATGTCGCTACAGCGGGCTGAAACCCCATGTGTCTGTTTTGACGTCCACTATCCGCGCTCTCAAGATGCACGGCGGAGGTCCTAAGGTTGTTGCGGGCCTTGCCCTGCCGGAAGAATACACCAAAGAGGATGTGGGATTGGTTGAAAAGGGTTGTGAGAACATGGTGCATCATATCAACACCATTCGCAAGGCTGGCATAAATCCGGTAGTCTGCATCAACTGCTTTCATACGGATACGGATGATGAGATCGAGACCGTCAGAAAGGCAGCCGAGGCAGCCGGAGCGCGTTGCGCCAAATCCACCCACTGGGCCAATGGCGGTGACGGCGCTTTAGAATTTGCCGATGCAGTCATTGATGCCTGTAACGATGAGGGCGACTTCAAGTTCCTCTATCCTGTGGAAATGAAACTGCGCGACCGTGTGGAAACGATTGCCAAAGAAGTCTATGGCGCGGACGGTGTAGCCTGGACTCCAGACGCTGAGGCCAAGGCGAAGATGCTCGAAGCAGACTCTAAGTATGATGACTACACCACCATGATGGTCAAGACTCACCTGAGCCTCAGCCACGACCCAGCCGTTAAAGGCGTTCCTAAGGGCTGGACTCTGCCGATTCGCGACGTCCTCATTTACTCAGGGGCCAAGTTTCTGTGCCCGTGCGCGGGTACGATCAGCCTCATGCCGGGAACCTGCTCAAATCCGGCCTTTCGCCGCGTTGATGTGGATGTTGAGACCGGAAAGGTAAAAGGGCTTTTTTAGGTGGGCCAATCGTCAATATTCGGTCGTCAATCGTCAGCAAAAAGGGGGAGGTTATCATGCCAGCACAGCTAATTAAAGGAGCGGAGGTCTCTAAGCAGATCCGCGAAGAAATCACCAAAGAAGTCGAAGAGCTGAAAGAAAAGCACGGTATCACGCCGGGTTTGGCTACTATCTTGGTTGGCGAAGACCCGGGGTCAAAGGTCTATGTGGGACAAAAGGAAAAAGCCTGTAACAACCTCGGCATCTATTCTGCGAGGACCGATCTTCCTGCTGATACCTCAGAAGCTGATTTGCTTGACCTAGTCAAGAAGCTGAATGATGACCCTAAGATTCATGGTATTCTCTGCCAGCTGCCACTGCCCAAGCATGTTGATGCGACACGTGTGATCTATGCCATCGACCCCGACAAGGATGTGGACTGTTTCCATCCCGTCAACGTTGGCAAACTGATGATCGGCAAGGGCCGGTTTCTTCCTTGCACGCCCAACGGGATCATGGAATTGTTGAAGCGCTATGATGTTGCCACGGAGGGGAAACACGTGGTGGTTGTCGGAAGAAGCAATATTGTGGGTAAACCCATAGCCAATCTTATGTTGCAGCGTTCTCCCGGAGGAAATGCCACGGTTACCCTTTGCCATACGGGAACGAAGGACCTCGCGGCCTTTACCAAGATGGCGGATATCCTGATCGTGGCCATTGGTCAGCCCAAGGCGATTACCGCTGACATGGTCAAAGAAGGCGTCGTGGTCATTGATGTGGGCGTCAATCGTATCGGCAAAACGCCTGAGGGAAAGGGAATCCTGGCAGGAGATGTTGACTTTGACTCAGTCCAGGAGAAGGCTGCTGCGATTACTCCCGTGCCGGGAGGAGTGGGCCCCATGACCATCACCATGCTAATGAAGAACACGGTCGAGGCAGCAAAGGCGACCATTTCTGATTGAGGGATTGAGGAATGACCCGATTCTTGATTGAGAAATTCGTCAATAGTAAACCGAAAATCATCAATTAACTAGTAATCAGTAACGAATAACGATACTTCCTGGAGGATAAAGAATGCCAAGAAAAATAGTCCCGTTCACAAAGACCGGGTGCCCAGGGATCTCTTGTGAAGCGAGCACTTGTGTTGTGGAAGAAGCGGGGAAAGAAGGCGTGAAGACTTATGTCCAGCGCATGCAGGACCGGACCATCCAGCCCTGCCTGTTCGGCGAAGGCGGCACGTGCTGCAGAAACTGCTCGTTTGGCCCGTGCATGATGATCGATGATGTTCCGGAATCGATCGGTATTTGTGGGGCCACGCCGGCGACCGTTGCAGCTCGAAATTTCGCTCGCATGGTTGCCTCGGGGTCTGCAGCCCATATGGACCACGGTCGAGAAGCGGCCCTGACGTTTTTGGCTTCTGCCAAGGGAGAAACCCCCTTTGAGATCAAAGACGAAAAGAAGCTCCATTTTATGGCCGATCTGTTCAAGATTAAGACTGACGGGCGGAGCAAGGAGGATATTGCCATAGAGCTTGGAGAAAAGGTCCTCGCCCAATTCGGGCAGCAGGAAGGTGCCCTGGTCATGACCCAACGCGCAGTTCCCAAGCGTCAGGCGTTGTGGAAGAAACTGGGGGTCACCCCCCGGGGGGTTGACCGGGAGGTTGTGGAGCTGATGCACCGCACCCACATGGGGACCGACCAGGAATACAAGAACATTATCTTCCAGGCGACTCGCTGTGCTCTGGCCGACGGCTGGGGAGCTTCCATGATGGCGACCGAGTTGCAGGACATCCTCTTCACCACACCGGTGCCTATTAGAACCGAGGTAAACCTTGGTGTGCTCTCCGAAGATCACGTCAACATTGTGATCCATGGCCATGAACCCCAGATGCCCGAGGCCATGGCCATTGTGTCACAGGAGCCGGAAATATTAGCAGCCGCCAAGGAGGTGGGTGCCAAAGGCGTCAACCTGGCCGGCGTATGCTGCTCGGGAAACGAGGTGCTGATGCGCCGAGGCATTCCCATTGCAGGCAGCTTTACCCAGCAGGAAGTGGTGTTGGCTACAGGGAGCGTCGAAGCCATGGTCGTGGATGTGCAGTGCGTCATGCAGGGCCTGGCAGATGTCGCAAAGTGCTTCCATACAGAGCTGATTACCACGTCGCCCCGGGCCATGATCGAGGGCGCTACGCACATTGAGTTTGACCATCACCGTGCTCTGGAGATTGCCAGAGAAGTCACCCTGCGAGCGATCGGCAGGTATAAGGACAGGCAGCGGGTGCGACGTATACCCGACCGCAAAATGGATGTGGTGGCAGGTTTCAGTCACGAAACGATCAACCACATGTTAGGCGGTGCTTTCCGAGCCTCTTACCGACCTTTGAATGACAACATTATTAATGGCCGCATCCGCGGCGTGGGCGCGGTGGTAGGATGCGACAGCTGCCGGGAAGAGGCGGGTCGACCGAACACCACCGTGGTCGAGGAATTGATTGCTAACAATGTCCTCGTGCTGGTAACCGGATGTGTGGCCACGTCTTGCGGCCGAGAAGGTCTTCTCAGCCCGGAGGCTGCCGAACGGGCAGGTCCCGGCCTGCGAGAGGTATGCGAGACGGTGGGGATGCCCCCTGTTTTGCACATGGGCTCGTGCGTGGATAACAGCCGCATCCTTATTGCAGCCACTGAGATTGTCAAAGAGGGAGGTCTGGGTGACGATATCAGCCAGATACCTGCGGCCGGTTGCGCGCCGGAGTGGATGAGTGAAAAGGCGATAGCGATCGGCCAGTACTTTGTGGCCAGTGGAGCCTTCGTCGTATTCGGGAGAACTTTTCCCACCACGGGGAGCAAGAAGGTGACCGACTTCCTTTTCAGAGAAATAGAAGAGATCTACGGCGGAAGATGGGCACTTGCGTCAGATCCGATTGAAATGGCCCAATTGATGATTCAAGCTATTGACGAAAAGAGAGAGGCCTTAGGGATTCAGGAAAAGCAAGAAAGAGTCCTTTTTGATATGGCCATGAGACGGGAATTGTAGTGATGGCAGAAAACAAATCAGGCTCTGTGATGGTTGTCGGCGGGGGGATTGCCGGTATTCAGGCGTCCTTGGACCTGGCTGGTCTGGGCTATAAGGTATACCTGATCGAAAAAGCAGGCTCTATTGGTGGCGTGATGGCCAAGCTGGACAAGACGTTCCCCACCAATGACTGTGCCATCTGAATCCTGGCACCCAAACTGGTTGAGGCCGGTCGGTCTCCAAACATAGAAATCATTACCAAGGCTGAACTCATCTCAATCGAAGGCGAGGTGGGCAATTTCGCCGCAAAAGTGCGTCGTCAGCCCCGGTATATAGACTTGGACCTGTGCACAGGCTGCGGCATATGCGCAGATTACTGTCCAGCTATAGTGGGGGATGCGTACAGAGAGAACCTGGCTCTGAGCAAGGCGGCCCGCAGGGATTATGTTCAGGCGGTTCCAGCGACTTATTACATAGATCCTGAACAGTGTCTTTTTCAGAGCCACGAAATGTGCCGGATATGTGTGTCCGCCTGTCAGGCTCAGGCTATCAACCTTTATGAACATGAAGACATGCTCGACCTGAACGTAGGTGCCGTGATCCTTGCGCCTGGATTTGGTCGTATCAGCGAGGAGGTATTAGCGAAATACGGCTACGGTCGTCTTCCTGATGTGGTCACCGGCGTGGAATTTGAACTGCTGACATCGGCCTCCGGTCCCACCATGGGCAGCATTATCAGGCCATCCGACAGTGAGCACCCCCATGCTGTTGCGTTTCTCCAGTGCATAGGAACCAGGGACGTTTCATGCGGAAACGGTTACTGTTCTTCTGTTTGCTGCATGTACGCCATCAAGGAAGCCATTGTGGCCAAGGAGCATGAGCCGGATTTAAAGATCTCGATTTTCTATATGGACATGCGTACGCAGGGCAAGGAGTTTGATTACGCCAGGCAGCGTGCCAGAGAAAAGGGCATCCGCTTTGTCAGAAGCCGTGTGGCAGGGGTCAAGGAAAACGGCAAGGCCCTTGAGATCTCATACGTAGACGAGGCAGGCAAGCATCTCAAGGAGAGCTTTGACATGGTGGTTCTTCCCGAAGGGCTGGAATCACCCCGCGACGCACAGGGGCTGGCTGAGACGAGCGGCATCGAGTTAAACCGATACGATTTTTGCCGTACCCATGCTTTTTCTCCGCTTGAGACGTCTCGTGAAGGCATCTTTGTTGCCGGCGCATTCCAGGGTCCCAAGGATGTCCCGGAGAGTGTCACGGACGCCAGTGGCGCGGCAGCCCTGGCTGCCGAGGTATTAAAGGAGGTGCGGGGCACCGAGGTAGAGACCAAGACGTATCCGGATGAGATAGAGATTGAAGACGAGCCCCGCATCGGGGTCTTTGTCTGCTCTTGCGGAACCAACATCGGCGGCGTGGTTGATGTAAAATCCGTGGCCGAGTATGCAGAGACCATGGATAACGTGGTCTATACCGATATGAATCTCTACAGTTGTGCTCAGAACACCCAAGAGACCATTACAGAAAAGATCAAGGAGCACCGCTTAAACCGTGTAGTTGTCGCTGCCTGTACTCCCCGCACCCATGAACCGCTCTTTCAAGAGACCATTAAAGATGCCGGTCTGAACCGTTCTCTGTTTGAGATGGCCAACATCAGGGACCATTGTTCGTGGGTGCACGCCATGGTGCCTGAAGCGGCCACTGAAAAATCCAAGGACCTGATCAGGATGGCCGTGGCCAAGGCCCGGGGGTTGGAACCGCTGCCGGAGCAAAAACTTCCCGTGATCCAAAGGGCTCTGGTCATAGGCGGTGGCATAGCCGGTATGACGGCTGCGTTAAATATTGCAGGCCAGGGCTTTGAATGCGTTTTAGTGGAAGAATCAGAGGCCCTCGGGGGGAATCTAAGACGCATGCACGCTACGCTTACCGGCGATGACCCCAAGAAACTTCTTGAGGATACAGAGGCAAAGGTAAGGTCTCATCCTCTTATCAAGGTATACACGGAGGCCACGGTCGACGATGTTTCAGGGTATGTGGGCAACTTCATTACCTCCATCAGCACGAATGGCACCACTGAGTCTGTGGAGCACGGCGTAATCCTGGTCACCACAGGCGGGAAACCCTATGAGCCGACACAATACCTGTACGGCCGGTCAGACCAGGTCGTGACCCAGGGCGAGTTGGAAGAGAAGCTTGCCGGGGCAGAAGAAGCAAAGGGTATAAACGATGTGGTGATGATCCAGTGCGTGGGCTCCCGTGGTGAGGATCTTGCGTATTGCAGCAAGGTGTGCTGTGGGCAGGCCGTGAGAAACGCCCTTAAGATACTTGAGATAAATCCCTCTGCCCAGGTCACGGTGTTTTATCGCGATATGCGCACCTATGGATTTATGGAGGACTACTATCAGCTGGCCCGGGAAAAGGGCGTGATGTTTATTCACTTTGACATGGACCAGCCCCCTGAAGTGACCGAAAAACAAGGCCGCATCCAGATAGAATGCCTCGACAAGATCATGGGAGAAAAGATTGTTCTTGAGCCTGACCTTCTGGCGCTTAGTGTGGGTATTGTACCAAGCCGGTCTGAGGCATTGTCAAAGATGCTCAAGACCCCGCTTACGGCTGACGGATTTTTCTTAGAGGCTCATCCAAAGCTCAGACCGGTAGAGTTTTCCGTAGACGGTATCTATCTTGGCGGTCTGGCCCATGGGCCCAAGCCGATCTCTGAATCAATAGCTCAGGCTGCGGCTGCGGCCGGCAAAGCGAGCATTCCCTTGGCAAATGGTCATGTCACGGTTGAGCCGATTGTCTCCTTTGTCGATGTCGGCACCTGTATCGGGTGCGGCATTTGTGAAACCCTTTGTCCATATGCGGCCATCAGGATGATCAAGGTCGGTAAAAGGAAAAAGGCTGAAACGATCTCGGCCTCGTGCAAGGGGTGCGGGATATGCGCCGCCCATTGTCCCTCGTTGTCCATATCAATGGGCGGGTTTACCAATGAACAGATCTTGTCACAGATAAAGGCCCTTTGTGAAAGTGCTTAGGCACTGGTTGAGTGGTCGAATGGTTGAGGGGTTTAACAGGCTTAAAGCATTTATCCGCTTAACTACTCAACGACTTAACAACTCAACTACTCAACAAATGACCTATGGCGAGCGACAAATGACGATGAGGAGCATAGATAGTGCTGCAATCATTTGAACCCAAAATTGTTGGTTTCTTGTGCAACTGGTGCTGCTACGCAGCAGCCGACTCGGCTGGTGTAGCGCGTTTTCAGTACCCGCCGAATATCAGGGCCATCCGGATCATGTGCACGGGGAGAATGGATCCCCTGTTTATTATTGATGCGCTTCACGTAGGGGCGGACGCCGTCTTTGTGGGTGGTTGACAACTTGGTGAATGTCATTACCAGGTTGGTAATTACGACGCCATCGTCACAGCGCACTTAACCAGGAAGGTGATGGAGATTGCAGGAGTTAAGCCCGAAAGGCTTGCCCTGGAGTGGGCCTCGGCTGCAGAGGCACCCCTGTACGTGGAGCTGATAACCAAGTTTACAAACCAGGTAAAGGAGCTGGGTCCGTTAGGCGAAGCCGAAGGGATCGACCCGGAGGAATTGAAGCAAAAGCTTTTGGCAGCCAGGTCTGCCGTGGAAAACGTGAAGCTGCGCACACGGTTTGCCAAGCTTGCCCAGCAATTAAGGGACGGCGACAAACTTACCCCTGAATTGATCGAAGCCACCATGGCTGAGAAGGTCAATGACGCCATCATACGCGAAATCGCTAAGCAGGAGAAGGCGATTGCGGAAGCAGGGGTGCAGTAACCCGAGGAGTATCTCTTGACTGTAACCAAGAACGATCTTCAGCGTGAATTTAAATTTGAAGTTATTGCCATGCCCGGCGGCGAGGTGGCCAGCCGGTGTTTTGACTGCGGCACCTGTGCGGGTGTGTGTCCTGTTAGTGAAGCTGAATCCGCCTTTGATCCCAGAAGAATCATCCACATGATCAGAATGGGTCTCAAGGACAGGCTCCTTGGATCTGAAGCCATATGGTACTGCTCAAATTGTGACACCTGCGCCTTTGTGTGCCCGCAAGAGGTGCAGTTCAGCACTGTTGTCCGCGTGCTTCGCGAGATGGCCGTAAAGGAAGGCTATGTTGATCCCGGTGCCTTTGAACGTTTAGGGACCGGTCCCTGCAAGGCATCGTGCCCGGCTAATATAAGCATCTGTGGATTTATTTCGGCTATTTCTCAGGGGCAATATGCCGAGGGGCTGAAGCTGATCAAAAGAGAGATGCCCTTTCCTGCTGTGTGCGGCCGTGTCTGCCCGCATCCTTGCGAAGAGGCTTGCAACCGAGGAGAAGTCGACGAACCAATAGCCATTGAATACCTGAAGCGTTTTCTGGCGGACGTGGACCTTGCCTCAGACACCCAATATCTGCCTGAAATAAAGGAACAGAAGGAAGACAAAGTTGCCATTGTGGGAGCAGGCCCGGCAGGCCTCACAACAGCCTATTATCTGGCGATTGCAGGATATCGGGTGACAATCTTTGAAAAGCTTCCTGTGGCAGGGGGCATGATGGCTGTTGGTATTCCGGAGTACCGACTCCCCCGCAACATTCTTCAGGGAGAGATTGACGTCATCAAGAAACTGGGCGTTGAGATCAAACTCAATTTTGAAATCGGCAAGGATCTCAGCTTTGAGGATATGCGAAAAGACTACAAAGCCGTTTTCATCAGCGTTGGATGTCACCAGGCCATGAAACTGGGAATCCCTGGTGAGGATGACTTTGACGGCGTTGTCGACTGCATCACGTTTCTGAGAGAGATCAACTTAGGCACGCCTCCTGCCCATAAGGGACGATTGGTAGTGCTTGGTGGAGGCAACGCAGCTATCGACTCTGCACGCGTGGCCAAACGGTCAAGGCATGAAGACGTGGCCATCCTTTATAGAAGAACACGAGAAGAGATGCCGGCAAGTCCGTGGGAGATTGAAGAGGCGATTGAAGAAGGGATTGATCTGGAGTTCTTGACGGCTCCGCTGAAGATCGTCGGCGACAATGGCAAGGTGACCGGCTTAGAATGTATCCGCATGACCATGGGAGAGCCTGACGAATCGGGCCGGAGAAAACCGATTCCGATTGAAGGGTCTGAATTCACCGTCCAGGCCGATGTTGTCGTGGTCGCCATTGGACAACGTTCTGAACTCTCTTTTCTCGGCAATGGCCATGGGATAGATGTTTCAAAAAGAAATACCATAGAAGCAGATCCTGTAACCGCGGCCACCAATATCCCGGGTATCTTCGCGGGGGGAGACGTTGCGTCGGGTCCCAGGATCGTAGTGGAAGCCGTGGCATTCGGAAAGCAGGCTGCCATATCAATCGATCGTTATCTAAAAGGAGAAGATATCAAAACCGGCCGGGGGGAAGCCTGGAAGGGGATGACATTTGAGCCGGATCACACAGAACGCACTGATAGACAGTCTATGTCACGTTTGCCCGTTGCAGAGCGCGACGGAAGTTTTAGGGAAGTAGATTTGGGCTTCAACGAGGAGCAGGCCTCTCGCGAGGCCAACCGTTGTCTGAGGCTATGTGGCATGCAAAAAGTTAAGGGATAATAGATCTGTGGCCTATCACGTGAGTCTATATATTTCTTTGGCCGTCCTTATTGTCGGCCTAGCCTATAAAACATCGGCTTGGTTTTTTCGTAGAATCAGTGTGGATTCAAAGAATATACCCACATCAAAAAGGGTCTCGTCGGCGATCCGGGGTATAATCCTGACGATATTAAGTCCGAAGCTCCTGACTCTTGCAAAGGTGTTTCTTCTTGACTGTGTTTTGCAGAGAAAGTTGCTGAGGGAGAGTTTCCGTAGATGGTTAGCTCACACCTTGATCTATTGGGCATTTACGCTCCTCCTCCTCATGCACGCCCTGGATACGTTTGTAACTTCAGCCATATTTCCTGACTACTATCCCACAATAAATCCCTTCATGTTCCTGAGAGACGTCTTTGGAGCGTTAGTGTTAGTTGGCATCTGTATTGCCTTGTATCGCAGATTAGCCATGAAGTCATCAAGAGTGAAGACGAGTCCCATGGATTGGTACGCTTTAATCCTGCTGGCTGTTGTTATTATCTCAGGCATTTTCTTGGAGGGGGCAAAGATAGGCTCCTACTCCATATATAAACAGATGGTTTCCGACTATGCCGGCCTTGAAGAGCAAGAGCAAGACTTCAAGGCATTAACTGCCTTCTGGGTGGAAGAATTTGGCACGGTCGCCCCGGATCTGGAAGAGCCCTTTGACGTCAATCTTGTTGAATCGGGTAGACGGATCCACCAAACGAGTTGTGCTGACTGTCATTCCAGGCCCCAATGGGCATTCGCAGGTTACGCAACTGCCGCAGCATTCAAAGGGGCTGCCGTTGCAATGGACAGGGCAGGAATGCATATCTTTTTTCGGTATATTCACTTTCTGGCATGTTTCATTGGTCTTGCATATCTTCCTTTTAGTAAGTTCTTTCATATACTCACAAGCCCGTTAAGTCTTCTTGTCAACAGTGTAATGGACAAAAGGCACTCAGAGCCTGCAAACATAGCCACAAGACAGGCCATTGAAATAGACGCCTGTATGCACTGTGGGCAATGCACAGCTCGTTGTTCCGTAGGGATAGTTTTTGACGAGGTGCAAAATGTGAACATTCTGCCGTCTGAGAGGATGCAATCATTGAAGCGAGTTGCCTTTGGGAAACGAGTTGCCAAAGAGGAGAGCGAACTGATTTCAGATGGAACATATTTATGCACAAATTGTCACAGGTGCACCGATGTGTGTCCGGCCGGAATTAACTTAGAGGACCTGTGGTTTTCTATGAGAGAAAGCCTTCTTCAAAAGGACTACCCGGTATTTTCCATCCTGTCGCCCCTCTCTTTTCACAGAGGCTTAATGAGACAGACCGTATCCGAAAGTGACTACCAGAAGCCAATAAACCGGGCCAAAGAGGCTATTGCTGCCGGACCCGAATTGATCAAAAACCGGGATAAGCCATTAGCCCTGCCATCTCCTGATCGGGAACTTCAGGGCCATCTGTTCCTGTCAAATCAGGGAGATACCTTCTCAGCCTGTTTTGGGTGTCAGACGTGCACAAATGTGTGTCCGGTAGTTGCCAACTATGAGAATCCCCAGGATGTCCTGGGACTCTTGCCACATCAGATTATGCACGCAGCTGGATTAGGAATCAAAGA
Source organism: Desulfobacteria bacterium (assembly GCA_030145395.1). Lineage (GTDB taxonomy): Bacteria > Desulfobacterota > Desulfobacteria > Desulfobacterales. Next base: position 14,646 of record JAQYVR010000192.1, on the reverse strand, counting down.
CCTCACCCTTGGCTCAAATATGCTATGGGATTGTGTTACCTGTTATCAGTGCCAGGAACAATGCCCTCAGGGTGTAAAAGTTACTGAGGTATTCTACGAATTGAAAAATTTGGCGATAAGTAATGTTGCTGAAAAGGGTATTCGATGAAATTCGCACTATTTGCGGGTTGCACAGTCCCAGCTAAGCTGAAACAGTATGAATCCTCTTCAAGGGCCGTGCTGGAGAACCTGGGTCTGGAACTGGTAGACATAAAAGAGTTTAATTGTTGCGGATATCCCTTAAGAAATATTGACTTGGGCCTATCAGTTCTCTCTGCAGCAAGGAATCTGGCTCTTGCTGAAAAGGAACACCTCAACATTCTTGTGTTGTGCAAGTGCGGCTTTGGAATGTTTAAGAAGGCAGAGCATTGCTTGAGGGAAGATTCCTCTCTGAGGCAAAGAATTAATAACACCCTCAATGAAGAAGGGCTTGAGTTTAGGGGAGATATTGAAACCAGACACCTCCTGTCTGTGCTTTACCATGACGTGGGTCTTGAGGCTATCAAGGAGAAAGTCATCAGGCCTTATAGGGATATCAGAATCGCAACCCACTATGGTTGCCATGCTCTCAGGCCGAGCGAGATAGTTGACTTCGATGACCCGAATAACCCTTCCATTTTTGATGAACTCGTGGAGTCAACAGGCGCAGAGAGCATCTCCTGGCGCTCCAGGCTTGATTGTTGCGGCGCCCCGTTGCTTGGAATAAATGATGACCTGTCTGTCGATTTAGCGCAGAAAAAACTTTTGGACGCAAAGCAATCAGGGGCCCATTATTTATGTAATGCTTGCCCGTATTGTCATATCCAGTTCGATACAGTTCAAAAGACGATTAGTAGTGACCAAGGGGGCAATCATGACCTCCCTTCTATTCTTTATCCACAGCTTCTTGGATTGAGCTTGGGTATTGACGGTGAAACCCTTGGATTATCAATGAATCAGATAGATATAACAGCCATAGAAAGGTTTTTATCTTAGGCAATTACTTTGGGGAAGAGATGGTAAAAGACAAAACCGGAGCAGTTATGGTTGTGGGTGGCGGTATCGGTGGGATACAGGCCGCCCTTGACCTTGCAGATTCTGGCTTCTACGTATATCTGGTTGAAAAATCGTCGAGTATTGGCGGTAAAATGTCACAGCTGGATAAGACATTCCCGACAAACGATTGCTCCATGTGCATTCTGTCGCCAAAACTTGTGGAATGCGGCAATCATCTGAATATTGAAATACTAACCCTTTCCGAGATAGAGAGCGTTGCCGGCGAAGAAGGCGACTTCCATGTCAGGCTCATCCAACATCCCAGATACATAGATGTGGATAAATGCATCGCCTGCGGTACCTGTGCAGAAAAATGCCCCAAGAAGCTGGCTGATGACTACAATACCGGGTTAATGAAGAGGAGGGCAGTATATATCAGGTACCCCCAAGCCGTCCCTCTAAAATATGTTGTTGATAAAGAGAATTGCATTTATTTCGAAAAGGGCAAATGCCGGGCATGTGAAAAATTCTGTCCAGCGGATGCTATTGATTTTGATCAGAAGGAAATAGAGAGAACAATAGATGTCGGCGCTATCATCCTTGCCTGTGGTTTTCAACCATATGATCCCGCAATTAGTGATTCTTATCAATATGGCCGTTCCCCGAATGTTGTTACCAGCTTGGAGTTTGAAAGGATCTTAAGTGCTTCAGGTCCCTACCAGGGCCATCTTGTGCGCCCATCCGATGCAAGGGAACCAAAAAAAATTGCTTGGTTACAGTGTGTCGGCTCAAGAAATACACGGATAGGCAACAAAGGTTATTGTTCATCCGTCTGCTGCACTTATGCCATAAAACAAGCCATTGTGGCCAAAGAACATAGCGATGGCCTTTTAGATACTGCTGTCTTCTATATCGATATCAGGACCCATGGAAAAGATTTTGAGAAGTTTTTTAACAGAGCCAAGGGGGAAATGGGTGTCAGGTTTGAGAAATCGAGGATAAACAGTATTCTGCCGGGTCGTGATGAAGGAAACCTTGAGATTACTTATCTAAATGGGGAGGGAAAGGTCGCCAAAGAAGATTTTGACATGGTCGTTCTATCCGTAGGCCTTGACATACCGCAGGAATCTATTGACCTGGCCCAGAAAATGGGTATTGAGCTAAACCATTATAACTTTGTCAGAACCGGTAGTTTCGATCCTCTCCAGACGTCGAGACCAGGAATCTTTGTGTGCGGTGCCTTTCAGGGGCCGCGAGATATACCTGAAACCGTTATACAGGCCAGTGGGTCTGCTGCTGCTGCATCGAGTCTGTTGTCAGGACAAAGACACACACTGACCAAAGAGAAAGAATACCCCGAGGAGGTGGATGTCACTGGGAAAGAGCCTCGTATTGGTCTTTTCGTCTGTCATTGTGGAACAAATATTGCGGGCGTTATAGATGTTACAGAGGTTACCGAATATGCATCCAAGCTACCTTATGTGCTGGTGGCAGAAGAGAATCTGTTTACCTGTTCCCAGGACACCCAGGTCAAGATAAAGGAGAATATACGTGAGCACCAATTGAACAGGGTGGTCGTAGTCTCCTGTTCTACAAGGACACACGAACCACTGTTTCAGAATACTATCAGGGAAGCAGGCCTAAACCCATACCTTTTGAGTATGGCAAACATCAGAGATCAAGACTCTTGGGTGCACCAGTCGAATAAGGCCGGTGCCACTGAAAAGGCCAAAGACCTGGTTAGAATGGCCGTGGCCAGCGCAGCAAAACTCTCGCCTCTTTATAGGACAAAACTCCCGGTAGTCAAAAAAGTTTTGATTGTCGGCGGCGGCATTGCCGGCATGACAGCCGCGTTAAATGCGGCAGGGCAGGGATTTGAAGTGATCCTTGTTGAAATTGAAAAGGAACTCGGGGGGTTTGCCAGGAATATTCAAAGGACCTTACAAGGCGATGACGTCCGGGAATACGTCGCTAATTTGATTGAGGCGGTTAATCATCACGAAAAGGTTGAGGTCTTAACAGAGGCTACTTTGGCAGGCTTTTCCGGCACAAAGGGCAATTTTAAGACAGAACTCAGTGTGGGGCCCACCATGCACCACCGGGAAATAGCTCACGGGGCGCTTGTAATAGCCACAGGTGCTTCTGAATATAGGCCGAAGGAATATCTGTATGGCGAACATGAGTCCGTTAGAACCCAAGTAGAATTAGAAAATATGTTGTCGACCGAAGGGGAGAAGATCAAGGGGTGGAAAAATGTGGTTATGATCCAGTGCGTGGGTTCTAGAAACAATGCAAACCCCAATTGCAGCCGTGTCTGTTGTCAGCAGGCCGTAAAAAATGCCATTTCTCTAAAGGAAATTAATCCTGAAGCTAATGTCTTCGTACTTCACAAAGACATCAGGACTTATGGTTTTGCAGAAGACTATTATCGAAAGGCAAGAGAAATTGGGGTTCACTTCATGCGATACGACGAACATGAAGACCCGATAGTGGAACGGGCGGATGGAAAGATCCACGTCACTTTTATGGACCTCGCTTTGGCAAGAGAAATAACCCTTGAATCTGACCAGGTGATTTTAAGCACTGGAGTTGTCGCAGGAAACACAGAGGATCTCGCAAGCAAGCTGAAAGTCCCCCTAACCAGTGAGCAATTTTTTCTGGAAGCCCATGTGAAGTTGCGGCCCGTTGACACGCAATCTGACGGCATTTTTGTTTGTGGTATGGCGCATTCCCCCAAAACGATCGACGAAAGCATTTCTCAGGCAATGGCTGCCTCTGCAAGGGCGTGTCGCTTGCTTTCCCAGGATTGGATAGATGTGGGAGGTATTGTGGCCCGAGTCGATCCGGAGCTGTGTGCATCTTGTCTGGTTTGTGTCAGGGCCTGCCCATACGAAGTCCCTTTTATTAATGATGAAGGTGTTTCAGAGATCGACATTTCCAGTTGTCAAGGGTGTGGCGTCTGTGCTGCTGAGTGTCCAGCCAAAGCCATTGATCTTTTACATTTCGAGGATACGCAAATCTTGGCCCAAATTAGCGCGCTGTTGGAGGCAAGTTAACAAATGAAAAAGTTTAAGCCGGTTATTGTCGCTTTTTGCTGCATTTACTGAGGCTATGAAGCGGCGGACCTGGCAGGTACCATGCGATTGACTTACCCCGATAGTATAAGGATCATAAGGTTGCCGTGCACTGGCAAAATTGACGTAATCCATATGATGGAAGCCTTTCGGAAGGGCGCTGACGGAGTGTATGTTGCAGGGTGCCTTGAAGGTGAGTGCCACTATCTTGCGGGCAACTTAAGGGCCAAGAAGAAGGTTGAATATACTAGAAAGCTCCTGGATGAGATTGGTATCGAGGGTGAAAGGATAGAAATGTACGGCATAGCGGCCTCAGATGGCCCACGATTCGCGGAGGTGGCTAAAGAGATGCACGAAAAGATCATGGACCTGGGTCCCAGTCCTGTAAAGCGGGTTGTCCGGAAAGGTGTTCCATCATGATTGTAGGAGAAAGAAAGCCCTTTGATGAAATCGTAGGATTTGTACGAGATTGCAAGAAGATCCTTATAGCGGGATGCAACGAGTGTGTTACGGTGTGTTGTGCCGGCGGTAAAAAGGAAGTCGGGATCTTATCGTCAGCCCTCAAAATGGCGTTCTCGAAAGAAGGCAAGGACCTGGAGGTCAAAGAGGTAACCCTGGAAAGACAGTGTGACCCTGAATACGTCCAACAGTTATCCGAGTATTATGACCAATATGATGCCATTGTCTCCATGGCATGTGGGGTTGGTGTTCAAGAACTGGCCATGAGCTATCAGGATAAATTGGTCTTTCCGGCCTTAAATACGAACTTTATGGGAGCCTCGCAGGGACAGGGTGTCTGGGAAGAGAGATGTCAGGGTTGTGGTGCATGTGTGCTCGGGAGGACAGGAGGGCTGTGCCCAATTGCCAGATGCGCAAAGAGCCTGCTTAATGGTCCCTGCGGAGGATCCATGAACGGAAAATGCGAAATCAGCAAGGACGTCGATTGTGTATGGCAATTGATCATTGATCGCCTTACAGGCCTTAATCAGCTTCAAATGCTGGAAGACATCTTCCCCGTCAAAGACTGGTCATGTGCCGGACACGGCGGCCCCAGAAAGGTGGTCAGAGAGGATCTCAAGTCATGAAGTCAGGGAGTAATCTGGAAAGAATACTGGAAAGCGGTCATTTTGCAGTATGTGCAGAGGCCGGGCCTCCCAAAGGGAGTTCGCCCAAGGTCATCCAGAAAAAAGGGGGACCATTAAAATCTTGCTGCGACGCTGTGAATGTCACAGACAACCAGACCGCTATTGTGCGTATGTCAAGCATCAGCGGCTGTGTATTACTCAAAGAGCTTGGCCTTGAGCCGGTACTGCAAATGGTGGTCAGGGACAGGAATCGCCTTGCCCTGCAGAGTGATCTCCTTGGTGCAGCGGCCTTAGGGATTCGCAATGTGCTCTGCCTTTCAGGCGATCATCAGAAGTTTGGCAACCACCCAACAGCCAAGGGGGTCTATGACATTGACTCGATCCAGTTTCTTCAGATGGTCAAAACCATGCGTGATGAGCACAAGTTCATCAATGGTGAAGACATATCAGGAGACGTGCCGTTTTTCATCGGAGCGGCAGCCAACCCCTTTGCAGACCCCTTTGAGTTTCGCGTTACCCGCTTGGCAAAGAAGATAAACGCTGGGGCCGATTTTATACAGACTCAGGGCATATTTGATGTGGCTAAGTTTGTTGAATGGATGAAGATGGTCAGAGACAGGGGCTTGCACGAGAGAACCCATATACTTGCAGGACTTATACCGATGAAATCGGTTGGCATGGCGCGTTACATGCGGAACAACGTTCCCGGTTTGAGTGTGCCAAAGGTGCTTGTTGACCGCATGGCCGATTCCAAGGATCCCAAGGAGGAGGGGGTAAAGATCTGCGTTGAGGCCATTGAACAACTCACCGACGTTGAAGGAGTCCATGGCGTTCATGTCATGGCGGTGGCCTGGGAGGATATCGTTCCCCGCATTGTCGAGGAAGCGGGCTTGATGCCCAGACCGGTGGTCTGACGTGAACCGGACACAAAGTTAAGCCTGCACTGAACCGTGTAATCCGACTACTGCGAGTAGTGACTGTTGAAAAGCGAAATCCTAAATCCGACACGAAGTGCCTCTTTTCAAGCCGTCAGGCGCAACCTTGCGCTAACCACGAAACAAATACAAATGATCGAAAGTAAAAGGGCGTATTTTAGGAGTAATACTGCATAAGATGTAATAGAGTTTTGGTCATTCGAATTTCGGGTTTGTTTGCGGCTCACGCCTTGAGAACAGTACGGATTTCGATATTCGAATTTCGGATTTATTCCCAAATAATTGAACAAGGGGGGAGGCAGCATGGAAACAAGCGCCAAGATCCTGGTAGTGGATGATGACCCGGACATGCGCGATGCTTTGCAGATGATATTGGAGTCCGGCGGATATACGGTCGTGACGGCCGAGGATGGTCAGCGCTGTTTGGCCAAGCTGAAAGAAGAGCAGCCCGACTTGCTCATCCTTGATCTCCTCATGCCTAAAATGGACGGTTTTGAAGTGTGCAAGGCCCTCAAAGATCCTCGATACGCCAAACATGGCAACATGCCGATCATCATACTCAGCTCAATTCAGGAGGGGGTCAGCCAGCGGCGATATGAACTGGAAACCGGCGTGCAACTGGATGTGGACGATTACGTGGAGAAACCGATTGAAAGCAGTGTCCTGTTGGAGAGGGTCGGAAAAATCATGAGTAGAATTGGCAAGACATAATACGGAATCATAGGTGAAGCCATGAAAAAGGTAGTATTGGTAGACGACGATGTCGATTTCTGTGAGGCGACAAAGCTCCTTTTGGAGAGCAAGGGTTTCGAGGTTGTTCTGGCCTATGACGGCAGAGAAGGCCTCGAGAAGATTCGGGATGAACAGCCCGACCTGGTAATCCTTGATGTGATGATGCCCGAGATGAACGGATACGACGTCTGTGTTGTCCTCAAGGCAGACCCGGCGTTGAAAGAGATTCCGACCATTCTCCTTACGGCCGTGGACCGGGAGATGTTTCAAACGCATTATACGCAGCATATGGGCCTGATGACAGAGGCGGACGATTATATTCCCAAGCCGGTCGAATCGGCAGAACTGGTCAAACGGGTGGAAAACTTGCTCAGCAAGGAATAGTTAGAGGATGTTGGTCAAGCCAAATATATTGGTGGTAGAAAATGACATCACCATTTTACAAAAATGCCGGGAACTTCTCCTGGACGAAGGATACAGAGTTCGCACAGCAGAGTCTGTTGAAGAGGCCCTGAACATCACCCAGAAACATCCGGGAGACGTAGACATTATGCTCCTTTCCCTCGAGCTTCCCGGGTGGGCCGGCATGACGATCATTGAGACCCTTCAGAAGGCCAGGAGTGAAATCCTCATCATGACCATGTCGGCAAACTGCGGCGAGGAGGCCATAGAGGCTATGCATGCTGGGGCCTATGACTGCATCCGCAAGAGCTTCACTACTGATCGGTTCTGGACGAAGATGAACAGGGCCATAGAGGCCTTCAGGCTCAGACATCAGCTGGATATCCTTACGCGGGAAAGACAGGCGGCCCTGACAAGAGTGCACCGGGATGGACAGACGCTCCTGTCCGTGCTCAACAGCTTCACGGATGCCCTTGTGGTGACCGATTGGCAAACAAACGTCGTGCTGTTCAACGTGGCGGCCTCCCGTCTGTTCAACCTGAACGAAGAAAAGGCAATCGGCCGTCCTGTTTCTGTATTGATAGAATCGGATGAATTGTTATCGTTCTTCATCCGGGCCATGAAATCAGATGGTGACCTTGCCAAGTTGATGGCGGGTGAAGAACCCGTGATCAAGACCGGGGACAAGACTGTTCGAGTTCACGTGGATCCTGTGAAGAACAAGGCCGGAGCCATCATCGGTGCCTTAGCCCTGTTTCACGATGTTACGAGGGTTGATGCCATGGATCACCTAAGAGCCGATTTTCTCTCCATGGTCTCCCACGAACTCAAGTCACCTCTCAGTTCTCTGCTGATGCAGATCTCCGTGGTCCTTGACGGACTGGCCGGAGAACTCTCCCCCAAGCAGACGGATATGCTCGGCAAAGCAAAGGAAAAGACTAAGGGAATGATTACCCTGGTCAATGACATTCTGGATTACCGCCGTCTCAAGGAGGGCAAGTCGATCCAGAAGATCGAAGCCTTGAATCTGGCGGAAGTCCTGCAGCGTACCGTTGAGCTAATGGGCCTATCGGCTGAAGAAAAGGGGATTCCCATCACGTCCGAAATTGCGGAAGGACTGCCGTCGTTTAACGGCGACAGAGGGGGTGTGGAAGCGATCTTTGTCAACCTGATCAGCAATGCCATCAAGTACACCCCCAAAGGCGGGAACGTTAACGTGTCTTTGAACAAAGAGGGCAAGGGAATACGACTGATGGTAGTCGATACCGGCATAGGCATTCCGCCGGAGGACATTGACCAGATTTTTGAGAAATTCTATCGGATCAAGACCGAACAGACCAGGAGCATATCGGGTTCAGGGCTTGGGCTGTCGATAGTCAAAGGTATTGTAGAAGCCCACAGCGGCGCCGTCCACGTGGAAAGCGAAGTAGGAAATGGAACGACCTTCATCGTGTCACTCCCCGGGACAAGATAGTCTCTTGTGTGTAGCGTTATGATTGCCGGACAGAAAAGGTTAGATGCAAGATAACACGACCAACATAAAGCACAATGACTATCCGCCTTGCAAGGCGGCATGTCCTATCCTGACCGACGCGCGGGAATATGTTCAGCTCATTGCAGAGAGAAGGCATGAAGAGGCCTTTGCCTCAATAAGGAAGCTGAATCCTCTGCCCAGCGTGTGTGGCCGCATTTGCACGCACCCATGCGAGGCAGCCTGCAGGCGGGGGCAGGTGGACGAACCTATTGCCATTGCCACCCTGAAGCGCTTTGCCTGTGATGGCTCATGGAAGGACCAGTACAGGGGAGCCCTCCCGGCCAAACCGAGCGGACACAAGGTTGCGGTCGTCGGCTCAGGCCCCGCGGGGATGGCAGCTGCTCATGACCTGGCTTTACTTGGGCATGATGTGACGATCCTTGAGGCCTTACCGATTTTGGGAGGGATGTTGAGAGTCGGTGTACCGGCCTATCGGCTTCCAAAGGATGTCCTGGATGAAGAGATCCGGGCGATTCTTGCCTTGGGTATCGAAGCCAAGACCGGGGTGCGACTCGGAGAAGATATCAAGTTGGCAGAGCTTTTTGAACAAGGATACAAGGCTGTCTTTTTAGCCATTGGCGCTCACAAAGATCGGAAGCTTGGAATTCCTGGTGAAGACGCGTTGGCTGGGGTCGTTTCAGCTGTTTCCTTCTTGCGCGAAGTCAACCAGGAGCAGAACCCGAAAGTCGGAGACAAGGTTGCAGTTATTGGGGGAGGCAACACAGCGGTTGACTCGGCTCGTTCGGCTCGTCGGCTGGGGGCTAACGAAGTTCATATGGTTTACAGACGCACCTTGGAGGAGATGCCGGCGGCCCAGCAAGAAATCGAAGACGCCGTTCGGGAAGGGGTTCAGACATCTTACTTGACATCTCCTCTTGAGATCTTGGGCAAGGATGGAAAGGTTACCGGCCTAAAGTGTATCAAGAACGAGTTGGGTGAACCTGATGCCAGTGGTCGAAGAAGTCCGAAACCAGTGCCTGGATCTGAATTTTCCCTTGATGTTGATATGGTGATCGCTGCAATCGGCCAGGTTCCTGACTCTTCTTTTATAGCAGAAGAAATAGAGGTTACCGACAGAAGAAAGCAAATCATTGTAGACGGGGCTTACACATTGGTTACCACCCAGCCCGGCGTTTTTGCCGGAGGCGATGCTGTTACCGGGCCGGCCACCGTTGTTGAGGCTATTTCGGCGGGCAAACGAGCCGCTATTTCCATTGATCTCTATTTAAGAGGAGAGCCTTTTCCGTCCTCAGAGAGTGCTGAGGCGAAAAAACCGGCAATGCTTTCATCATCCCTTATTGACAAGACCAGAAAATTTCCAAGGTGCGGGAAGCAAGGTATTCCAATAAACCAGCGGCTCAAAGGTTTCGACGAGGTAGACGCGGTCCTTTCGGAAGATTTGGCGACCAAGGAGGCCCTCAGGTGTCTCCATTGTTATATGGGGGCACAGGTCGATCGCGAGAAATGTGTCTCCTGTCTGACCTGCGTGAGGGTTTGCCCTCTCGGAATACCGGCCACAAGCAAGATGGGAGAGATCACAATCGATCCTTTTGCCTGTCAGGCTTGCGGGATGTGCGCTTTAGAGTGCCCGGTTCGGGCGATAGAGATTAACCTTCATTCTCGGGGCGAACTGGCACAGCAGGTCGAAGAATCTGCCGGGTCGAATCAAGATGGCGCCATTTTAGGTTTTTTTGACTACCACGGGGATTTCGGCGCTGGCGACGTGACTTCGCTAAGGGAGAATCATCCCAGCATCACTCCGCTATTCCTTTTTGGACTGAGGAGGATTGACACGTCGCATCTTCTGACGGCTTTTGAGTGCGGCGCTGATGGTGTATTGCTTGCCACGTGCCGGCCTGATGCCGATCCTTTTCCAGGTGAAACGGATAGGCTCAAGCGGCGCGTCAATGACGCAAGGTCTGTGTTAGATTTCCTGGGGCTTGACGGCGACCGTCTCCAAGTCGTTGATATGCCCGAACGAGGATTATTTGATGAGGGACAAATCACTGAGGTGATGAAAACCATTACTGAATTGGGGCCGAGCCCACTGAGATAGGTTGCATGCCCACTGCCCAAGTTTATGGGTTTGCAGGGAAGAGAATAAGGAGAAAAGTACATGATCATAGTCGAGCGCAAAAGCCTTGAAGCCCTTGAGGAGATGACCAAAGATTGTGGTCGGTTACTTGTGCTGGGTTGTGAGACCTGTTCGGCTATGTGTTTAGCCGGCGGACGGCGACAGGTCGCAGAGCTCGCTTCTGCCATACGCATGGAAAGAAAAATGTCACAGAATCAAGATGAAGTCATCGAGGATGCTATTGCCAGGCAGTGTGAGTCCGAGTTCATTGATCATGTCAAAGACAGGGTGGCCGGTTGCGATGCCGTGCTTTCGCTAGCCTGCGGCGCAGGCGTCCAAACAATGGCACACACGTTCCCGGATGTGCTTATCTTACCCGCTGTGGATACAAAATTTATCGGTAGTGAAGCAGAACGCGGCGTATGGAAAGAGATGTGCATGGCCTGTGGGGACTGCGTCCTGGGAAGAACCGCAGGTATTTGCCCTGTGACCAGGTGCGCCAAGGGTCTGCTGAACGGCGCATGTGGCGGCGCGTCAGAAGGAAAATGTGAAGTGGGTAAGGAGCGACCTTGTGCCTGGCAAGAGATATACCATGCCCTGAAACGTCTAAACATGCTCCATTATCTTAAGGAGAAACCACAGGTCAAGAACTGGCCTGTTCACCCTGGCAAAGTGGTGAGAGAAGATCTGCGGGAAGGCGAGGCCACGACAGGTGATTGAACATTGGTGGTTGACGATTGACGCTTGAGCATTAACTGAAGATTTTTTTCACTGCGCAGTTCTGAAATAATCAATCGTCAATCGAAAATCGTCAATTCAAAGAGGTGTCACTATGAGTTTAAGAGAAGCCTTGGCATCAGGGAAATTCGTAATCACCGCTGAGGTGGCACCCGGGAAGGGAACCGAGGTGGAGCATTTGCTGGAAGACGCGGCCGTCATTAAGGAGCGTGTTGATGCGGTGAACGTCACGGACTTGCAGAGCTCTGTCATGCGCCTCGGCTCCATGGCCTTTTCCCATCTCCTCACGGAGATTGGCGTAGACCCTGTCTTCCAGGTGACTTGCAGGGATCGGAATTGCTTAGCCCTGCAGTCGGACTTGCTCAGTGCCTGGGCCCTTGGGATCAAGAACGTCCTCGCCCTGACCGGAGATCATCCTGTCCTGGGCGATCACCCAAAGGCCAGACCGGTTTTCGAGTTGGACTCTGTCTCGCTCCTGGATGTCATCGGCAAGCTGAATTCCGGCGTGGACATGGTAGGAAATGAACTCAAGGGGACACCCGACTTTCTCGCCGGCGCAGTTGTAAATCCAGGGGCTGACAATGAGGCGGCCATGGATTTGCAGATCATGAAGATGGAGTCAAAGATCGAAGCGGGTGCAAAGTTCTTTCAGACTCAAGGGGTTTATGACCTGGACGCTTTTGAGAAGTTCATGAAGCGAATCGAGGGGTTAGATACTAAAGTCTTGGTCGGCATTATTCTGCTAAAATCGGTCGGCATGGCCCGATTCATGAACAAGAATGTTTCAGGTGTTTTCGTTCCGGAACCTTTTGTTCAGGAGATAAAGGCAGCTGAGGACAAGGCCCAGGCTAGCAAGGACATCGCGGTCCGCTTGATCAAAGGGATGAAGGACCTTTGTGATGGCGTGCATATCATGGCCCTAGGTTGGGAAAGTAAAATACCGGCTATTTTGGATGAAGTAGGAATATAATGGATTGACAATTGATGATGGACGATTGAATATTTTTGCAGAAACGTGCGAGGATTCTTACCAGCCTCACGTGGAAAACAGAAAAATTCGAAATTCGAAACAATAACCAAATTTTCAAAATTCAAATGACCGAAACGAGAAAATTACTTATTACTCAAATCTTTGGTGTTGAACACTTTTGAATTGGGATTTTGAATTTGTTTCGGATTTAATCCTGGCAACACAAGGAACTTCACAAGCGCCCAAGATACGGACAACGATTAGGAACTGTCAGCAGCAGAAAGGAGTCAACATGGCATTTGAGATACCAAAGATAACTTACAACGGTGTGATAAAAGAAATCCCGTTAGGCAAGGAGTCTAGTCCCGTCATTGTGGGCGGAGGGACATCCTACCCTTTTTATCTCTTTGAAGGCGAGATGCCTCATCCACCTAAGATAGCCATGGAGGTCTATGACGCTCCGCCTGAGGAGTGGGCCCAGGCGGCAGTAGAACCTTTTGCTGATGTTATCAACGACCCGGCAGCTTGGGCTCAGAAGTGCGTGTCATCACACGGTGCAGACATGGTTGCATTACAGCTGGCCAGCACAGACCCGAACGCGCAAGACAACCCTGGTGAATATGCCGTGGAGGTGACCAAGAAAGTTGCTGCCGCCGTGGATGTTCCTCTCATCGTGTGGGGCAGCGGCAATCTGGAAAAAGACATAGAAGTCTTGAAAATGATTGCTGAGCAGTGCGCTGAAGAAAATCTCATACTGGGCCCGGTAGAAGAAGGTAGCTACAAGGCCCTGGGAGCAGCAGCCATTGCCTATCATCACACCATAGCAGCCGCTACACCCATTGATATCAATCTGGCCAAGCAGCTTAACATCCTTCTGGGAAACCTTGGCGTGCCCGACGAGCGCATAATTGTGGATCCAACCGTGGCGTCCTTGGGTTACGGCTTGGAGTATTCTTATTCTGTGATGGAGAGAGACCGGATGGCTGCCCTGACACAGGAAGACGAAAGGCTCCAGTTTCCTATTGTGTGCAACCTGGCCAAGGAAGTCTGGAAAGTCAAAGAAGCCAAGATAAACCAAGAGGAGGCCCCATTGCTGGGCGATCCTGCAAAAAGGGGTGTTCTCCTGGAGGCGATGACAGCACTTATGCTCCTCCTTGCTGGGGGTGACATTCTGATTATGAGGCATCCAGATGCCGTTGAACTAGTCAGGGGCTTTGTCAATGACCTGACAGCGAATTGAGCTCGGTGCTGAATCCAAACTGTTTTGGCGCGATGGGCGCGCGTGACGGCTTGGGAAGTAGCGCTTAGTGTGCGGGGAGCAAGCCGGTCAGGGCTTGAGCCGTAAATCCAAAAACGAGGGGTTTGAAAAGTGTCAAAAATTATTTGTTCAGCAGCGATTCGGGGCGCCCACAAGATTGTGGAAAGGGCGGAAAGCAAGTACGAGGAAGCCATGGATAAGTGGGGGCCGGATCAAGAGATCGGCTTTCCCAACACAGCCTATTATCTTCCAATTATCTACGGCATGTCGGGGATTGCGGTAAAAAAACTCGGAGATGCCAAGGGCGTCTTCGAGGAGTGCAAATCCTTGTTGCCCCCCATGGTGGACGATCATGTGTGGCTACCCTACCTTGCACCTGCGCTTGAAGCAGGTATGGCCACATTTTATGCAGAAGAGATTATTGAGGCCATTCGTTACATCGAATCCCCGGATTTTTATACCAAGATGGAGGACCCCTCCAACGGAAATATCTGGTTGGGCGCAGCAGATGACGTCATCTTGCGAAAACGCGGTGTGGAATTCGTTGACGGCACCGCTCCCGGCTTTGCAGCTATTCTTGGGGCCCCTCCAACCAATGAGATCGCTGTCCAGCTCGCCCAGGAACTTCAGGAAAAGAATCTATATGTCTTTATGTGTGCCGATCACGAGGGGCGCACCATGTCCGAACAGTTGGTCGAGGCCGGGGTTCAGATCGGGTGGCCAACACGTCTTGTCTCTTTTGGGCCTGAGTATACGGGCACTGTATTTGCGATGGGCTTTGCCACTCGGGCGGCCATGTCCTTTGGTGGCATCAAGCCGGGGGATTTCAA
>JAQYVR010000196.1 GCA_030145395.1 Desulfobacteria bacterium | reverse complement strand
TATGGGCGTCACGTTGGCTCTGAAAGGAAACAACCTGGATGAAATTGTACGTAATTCATCACTCACGTTTTCTCTCAGAGATGGCCAGTGGAAGATCCAAAGCCCGACGTCGGACGCTTCTCTGGAAGTGAAGAACCTTACCGGAGATATTCTGGTTGAGCAGGGAAATGCGGTCACGATGAAATTGGACGGCGTGGTGGGTGAGTTTCCCGTTAAGTTCACCATTACCGGGGCTCCATTGGTTGACTATGTTTCAACACCTGACACGGTGCCATTAACGATTGAGGCAGAATTTGCCGATAGCATTGTGAGCTTTGCCGGGGAACTCACGCTTCCCATTACAGATCGTAACCTGAATCTTTCCCTGGCGTTTAAGACCGATAGTCTGGACAATCTTAACGAAGCACTCAAGCTTGACCTGCCGCCGCTCGGTCCAATCGAACTTGCAACCAGGTTTGAGTTACTCGGTACTCGCTATGAGTTACCCCAACTTGATTTGAAGGTTGGAGAAAGCGGCTTTGCTGGGAAAATGAGTCTGGACACTTCAGCCGAAATACCTCAAGTGGATATCGAACTCATATCGGAACTCATTCGCATTGACGATTTCGAGGCCATAATGAAATCGTCTAATGACAATTCACCTGATACCGAAGGTACCAAAACAGAAGAGACGAAAGGTGAGGACGAAACTGCATCAGAGACAACCGAGGAACAGGGAGAAAAAAGCGGAAGGAACCTGCTTTCAAAAGAAGTGCTGAGCAGCTTCAATGCAGATCTGCTGGTTAATGCACAGAAAGTGACTTCCGGTGAAGATAACCTGGGTTCGGGAGAACTTAAGGTAAGCTTGAAAGACAGCCTTCTTGCTCTTAAACCATTGCGAGTTGATGTGCCCGGCGGAGGGGTGCAAATCGAATTCGATTACCTGCCAACAGAAGAAGATATTACGGTAAATGTCAATGCAAACATAGAAGATTTTGACATTGGTGTTCTGGTCAGAAGGGCAAAGCCTGAGGCGGATATGGGAGGAATGCTGTACATGGATGCAGCGTTTAGTTCAACAGCCCCTGACTTTAGGTCGGTGATGGAACATGCGGAAGGTAATTTTGATTTTGGCCTTGTGCCGAAGAACTTTTCTGCCGGCATTATTGATCTTTGGGCCGTTAATCTTATTTCATCCATCATGACTGAGGTTTCAGAAGAAGAACAGTCTGAAATAAACTGCCTTGTCGTGCGCTTTGGTATGGCTGAAGGCCTGATGCAGGAAAAGGCTATTTATATGGACACTTCTAATATGCATATTTCCGGAAAGGCCGATATCGACTTTAACACACGTGAATTTGAAATTTTGATGGTGCCCAAAGCAAAGAAACCTGAATTCTTCAGCCTTGCCGTACCCATAAAAGTGCACGGGGCCTTTAATGATTTTAGTTTTGGAATCGGTATAACCAAGCTGACGAGGGCGGTCGTTTCATTTATTACCAGCCCGATCCATGTGCCGATTCGCAAGGTCTTTGCAGATAAAATCCCGGAGGACGGACAAGAGGCATGCAGGCAGGCCTGGCTGCTGACAGAGGAGGAAGACAAGGCCATAGCAAAATAAGATTATTAATAAATTCTGGCAAACAATTCTCCTATTTGAATTGACCTGTCATGAGCTGACTTGTCGTCATTCATCCCTGACACAAGATTGCCCCAAAACTCTCGTACTGGTTTATCTCGTTACAAGGCTTATATTCAATACTATCAGACAGGTCACAGAACAATGAGCAATGAAACGAGGGCGTCATCGATGAAAGCACTCTTAATCTCAGTATTGTTTTTTCTTATATTCATCCCTAAAGCCTTTGCCGGTGAAGTGGATGTTGTCCAGGTTGAGCTGACAAAAGACGGAGAAAATTCGTTCCGTTTCGACGTTACCCTGTCTCATCAGGATACCGGTTGGAAACACTATGCCGATAAATGGGAGGTTTTGGCTCCAGATGGCACTATCTTAGGGACCCGCACACTCCTTCATCCCCATGTTGATGAGCAACCATTCACGAGAAGTCTGTCGGGTGTGGAGATTTCTGAGAATATTACCGAAGTGACGGTGCGCGGCCACGATTCTGTCCATGAATACGGTGGTGCGGTAATCAAGAAAAAACTTCGCTAGATATTTGCGCTGATCAGATGGGATACATACTGACGTAAATCAAGACATACCCCACTGGGTACGCCCTTTTTTTCAAGAATTTGAAGGAAGAGTCACATCCTGCAATTATGTAAACTATAATAGCTGACTGAGCGCCCCGTCGAGCCTTTCAACCGTCCGATCGATGTTTTGAAGTTTGTCCAGGCCGAACAGCCCAATTCGAAAGGTCAGAAAATCTTCTGGCTCGTCACATTGTAACGGAACACCGGCAGCGATCTGCATACCGACCCCCGAGAATTTTTTCCCGCTGTGCATATCCACATCTTCAGTGTAGCAAACAATAACGCCCGGGGCCTGACAATCTTCCGCAGCAACCATCTTGAGACCTTTGCTGACCAGTAACTTTCTGACTTTGTCGCCAAGTTCCTGCTGTGCTGTCTGAACTTTATCGAACCCGTATTCTTCTGTTTCTTTCATTACATCCCGGAAACGTCTGAGAGCATCCGTTGGCATCGTTGCGTGATAGGCGTGCCCGTTATTCTCATAAGCCTTCATGATCTCATGCCACTTAAACAAGTCGCAGGCAAAACTGGTACTGGTTGAAGATTTAAATCTCTCTTTAGCAAGAGGACCTAACAAGACCAGACCGCTGCAGGGAGAACTGCTCCAGCCTTTTTGTGGAGCACTGATAAGAATATCGACACCACTGGCCTGCATATCCACCCAGATCGATCCGGACGCAACGCAATCCAGAACAAGTAGGCCACCAACTGAATGCACAGCATCTGCAACCGCTCGGAGGTACCCATCGGGTATGATTATACCGGCTGATGTTTCGACATGAGGGACAAAAACAATGTCAGGTTTCTTGGCTTGGATACTTGCAACCACTTCTTCGATTGGGGCAGGCGCAAACGCCGAATGTTTGCCACCATCAACTGGGCGTGCCTTCAATACTGTGGTCTCGAGAGGAATATCACCCATCTCCAGAATTTGTGTCCAGCGGAAACTGAATAAACCATTTCGAATAACCAGGCATTTCTTTCCTGTTGCAAATTGTCGTGCCACCGCCTCCATAGCAAAGGTGCCGCCGCCCGGAACGACAACAACTGCTTCGGCGTTGTAGACTTTCTTGAGGATAGAAGAAATATCTTTCATCACTTCCTGAA
>JAQYVR010000161.1 GCA_030145395.1 Desulfobacteria bacterium | reverse complement strand
ATGCAGAGGTCACCGGACCCATCGAAATCCTGCTCAGCCACTGCCACGGTGGCCCAGAATATGGGGTCACGGCCTGCGTTGCCCATCATGCTCCCCCGCCAATTGTGAGCGGGCTCCACTGTGGTGTTATAACCCCCGTGACAGTTGTCGCATTTATCAGGAGATTCCAGGTTGCCGATTTCCAGCGGCTGTGTCCCGGGCTGCTGGATGTCGGTCGGCACTTCGAGGGCAGCATTTGCGGTAATGATGAAGCAAAGAAACATACTCAAGGTGAGAATTGGTGTAACGAAACGTTTCATTCTATGACCTCCTGCAGACGGAAAATGGTCTCCCAATGTCAATCTTGTAAGTTTACGCCAATTGTATACGATAGTATAGATATACCAAAAGGCGAGTGTAAATGGGGTGATTACCCCATTTTATGAGAAAGAATACGGTATTTAGAACGATACCACCTGCGTAGGCCCGAAATCGCAAGCCGTAACCACAACAAAACCCCGCCTCTCTCTGCAAGAAACGGGGTTATAGGCTTCCCAGTACCACACCCTTTAGGTTAGCATCACCGTGTCATGTATGTTCTATGATCAGCCTTTGTCCAACACCTTACGTATAGTTTTGGCCAGGTCACAAGTCACAAGCGGCTTCATGATGAACTCTCGAATACCCATGTCTCTGGCCTTATCTTTGGTTATCATTTCGCTATATCCTGTGCAAAGAATAATCGGAATATCGGGCCTTATTCTCATGAGTTCTTTGGCCAACATTCCACCCGTCATATTGGGCATTGTCTGGTCAGTAATGACAAGGTCCAGTTTGTCATGATGCTTTTCAAAAAGGTCAACGGCCTCAGTGGTGTTGGTTGTAGCAATAACTTCATAGCC
Organism: Desulfobacteria bacterium; assembly: GCA_030145395.1. GTDB lineage: Bacteria > Desulfobacterota > Desulfobacteria > Desulfobacterales. The sequence continues at coordinate 6,892 of JAQYVR010000161.1, read as the reverse complement.
AAGGCGCTCCAATGTCTTCTTGCCCATGTCTGCCAAAGCTTTCTCATCATCCACAAGAAGAATTCGTTCATTGCCTCTGGGAACAGGTCTGGAGGCTTTTGTTTTTGAAACGACTTCACTGTCGATTATTGGAAAGAATATGTGAAAAGTGGTGCCCTTCCCCTGCTCACTTTGGACAGCGATTACTCCTCCGTGACTCTTGACAATCCCGTGGACCACTGACAGACCCATTCCGGTTACATCGGCCAGACCCTTGGTGGTAAAATAAGGCTCGAAAATCCTGTCTATGATTTTATCGTCTATTCCATGGCCCGTATCGCTGACGCTCAATGTAAGATACGATCCGGGTTTCAGATCTGGATATTGAGCCACGGTATCCTCCTCGAGCTCTATAGCCACAACACTCACCTCAAGCACGCCTCCCTTCTCACGCATGGCGTGGGCCGCATTGGTGCAAAGATTAATCAACACCTGATGGATTTGCGTAGGATCGGCCATAATTGTGCATGAAGAACATTCGGTCTTTTGTCGAATTTCAATAGTTGTAGGTAACGATGCACGAAGTAAACTCAGACCTTCTTCAACTGTCGGGCCGATCTGCAGGGGCTGTTTTTCCACTTCGGTTTGACGGGAAAAGGTCAGGATTTGTTTCACCACCGCTTCTGCATGCAAGCAAGCCTTGAGCACCTCCTCTAACGTCTGCCGTGATGCATGTCTCTTTGGAATCTCGTATAGCGCCAGTTCTGTGTTACCGATAATGATCCAAAGGATGTTGTTGAATTCGTGAGCTATGCCCCCGGCAAGGGTACCCAGGGCTTCCATTTTGTGGACCTGTTGCAGTTCGGCTTCAAGTTTCGATTTTTCCTCCTCTGCCCGCTTGCGGTCTGTGACATCGTAAATTGCTCCCTGCACCATGATCGGCTTGCCAGAACGGTCACATAAACTTTCAATAATTTCATGAACCCACCGTATATCTCCATCTTTATGTATTATGCGGTATTCTCGCTCAACTGAATGGTCTGGGACTGAACTTATTTCTTTGCTGCTCTCAGAAATAGTTGGAAGATCATCCGGGTGAATGACCTGATCCCATCTTGGGTTACCACTGGTAAACTCGTCCTCCGTATAGCCCGAGATCTCTTCCACAGAACCATGGAAAAATATCGGCGTAAAATCGATACGGCTACGAAAAGCGATTCCCTGAAATCCCTGTACAAATGATCGATACAGCTCCTCGCTCTCTCGCAAGGCCTTTTGCACCCGTTTGCGCCCAGCGATCTCCCGCTTCAACTCAGCGGTTCGCTCTTCAACTCGTTCTTCGAGTGTATTGCGAGCTTTTTTCAGTGCCTCCTCTGCACGCTTGCGTTCGGCGATTTCATCATTGAGCTCCTGTGCATAGACTATCGCTTGGTCATAAGCGACTTGGAGCCGACGACTGCTCTCCAGCAGTGCCTCCTCTGCACGCTTGCCTTCAAGAGCTTCTCTTTCCAGCCCTTTGACCCTTTGTTCCAATGCCTTGCAAGTGGGTTTAGCCATCAGGATCCTGGTCTCATCGCTCAAAAAAGAAAAAAGGCCCGTACGCAAACAAAATCTCAATATTGCGCACGAGCCTTTACCAGTCACATAGGGATTCTCTCCATGGCTTTGGCTATATTTCTGTTCGCCTTGTGGTTACCTTAAAGCTGATTTATCAGTCGCCTGCAAATTCTTCAATAGGCCTTCCTCGACCACGCATATGACACAACATAAGGCTGTTATCAAGAGAAAAACACCACTGTATATGATCCGGATTCACAGCCTTGCATTTTTCCCCTTCTCGTGGCAATATGAAATTCATGAGTTTGGCTTTGGTCAGGAATATCGTTTCTCCTACTGGCTGTTGTGCGCTGTTGATCTTTGTTGTATTGCTGCTGAGCAGTGGATGCGGGGCGTTGCGGCGTACCCAAATGCGCAGCGTCGCTGGAATCCTTGCGGGACCTCCGGAATCAAATGTATTCGCCCGGGACGATGACCCTGAATTGATTCGTGACGCCCTACCGTTTGCCCTGAAAACTTTTGAAGCTCTACTCGCTTCCGACCCCAAGAATCGCGACCTTTTACTGGCGACGGCCGAAACATTTGTAACGTACGCCAATGCGTTTATCCATGCGGACGCCGAAAAAGAGGAGGAAGTTGATTTTCAGCGCGCTCGCTACTTTAGGCAACGAGCCACCAAGCTATATCTACGGGGACGAGATTATGCCCTGAACGGCCTGGCACTTGATTATCCGGACTTTGGGAAGAACGTCCGTGAAGATCCTAAACATGTTCTACCTACTTTGTCGCCAGAAGATGTGCCTCTGCTTTATTGGGCTGCGGCGGGTTGGGGGGGCGCCATTTCCACTGACATGGGCAACATGTCTCTCGTGGCGGAACTTCCCATTGTAGAGGCAATAATGCGTCGGGCGCTCGAACTCGACGAAGATTTTGGCCACGGCGCCATTCATGAATTCTTCATAATCTACGAGGGGGCCAGGTCGGGAACTGTGAAAGGAACTACGGACCGTGCAATGGAGCACTTTGATCGCGTCGTGAAACTCACCCAGGGGAAGAAGGCTTCGCCCTATGTTTCCCTGGCATCATCCGTGGCGATCCGCAAACAGGATTACGGACTCTTCAAAGAGCTCTTGAATAAAGCCCTTGCCGTTGATCCGGACAGTGTGCTTAAATGGCGCCTTGCCAATATATTGGCCCAGCAAAAAGCACAGTGGTTGCTGGATCATAGCGAAGAACTTTTTCTGGATTACGAGAAAACCGAACCGTGAAAGCACTGATCGCGTCAATATGTATCTATATAATTGTGCTGAGCGTCGCACCAGCTCACTCACTGGTTATCAAACTCGGCACGATAGCGCCCGAAGGCTCGCCCTGGCACGATGCCATATTGGAAACAGCCCAAAAATGGAAAGAGCTGAGTGGTGGCAGAGTCACGGTGAGAATCTACCCCGGGGCTGTGGCCGGTGATGAAAATGACATGTTACGCAAGATCCGCATCGGGCAATTGCACGCCACAGCCCTCACCAGCTCAACCCTCACAGAGATTGTTCCTGACATAGAGGCTATTTCATTGCCCATGCTGCTCCGCACCGACGGAGAACTTGACTATGTCATAGAAAAACTGGGCCCTGAATTCGAAGCCCGCTTGGCCAAAAAGGGATTCAAGGTACTTAACTGGAGCAGTATGGGCTGGGTCTACTTTTTCACAAAGGAACCGGTCACGACACCCGAAGACATGAAGAAGCAGAAACTTTTCTTCTGGGGGTCGGATACAACCTATATAGAAGTGCTCAAGAAGTGGGGATTCAATCCTGTCCCGCTGGGGATCACCGACCTGCTACCATCGCTTCAAACCGGCCTTGTGGACGCGTTTCCTTCACCGCCGGCCGCGGCGGTGTTGTTCCAGATGTTCACGTTGGCACCGCACATGACAGACCTTCGCTGGCAGCCGCTTCCGGGAACAACGGTGATCTCAATGCGTCAGTGGAATAAGATCCCGGCTGACCTTCGCCCGGCACTTGAAGGTGTTGCTCGTGATGTTGGCGCTCGGTTGCAGACTCGAATCCGCGAATTGGAGAAGCAAGCCATTGCAGTAATGATTGAACACGGACTCACAATTCATCCGGTTTCCCCGTCTGTCGAGGAAGAATGGAGGAAGCTTCTTCGGGAGGCAGGATATCCTGTCATTGTGGGGCCGCGCGTTTCCCAAGAGATGTTCGATGCCGTCCGCAGCCTGTTGGATGAATACCGGGCCACGGACCTTAAACCCGTGACCGGAAGCCAATGACTCCGCCATATGCCTGCGATTGTCCTGCTGATACCACCATTATTTTTACCCCATGAAACCTAATCCAGACAACAACATTCAATCGATAAATATCTTCAAACGCTTGATTTATTTGGCAGGCCGGACCGAGGACGCTTTCGTGATCGTAGCGCTACTCCTCATGGCATTGATTCCGGTTGTCGAATTGGTTGGGCGCGCTTTGTTCAGAACTGGTATCCCCGGTGGAACAGAATACCTCCAGCACCTCACTCTGTGGATAGGGTTTCTCGGTGCCATGCTCGCCACGCGCGAGGGCAAACACCTTAGGATCGCCACACCCCTGAACTGGCTTCCGCCTCGGGCCGGCCGTACCCTTGATTGTGTGGAGGCTTTTGTCTCGGCCGCTGTCTGTATTGGTTTGTTTGGAGCAAGCCTGCAACTGGTCATAGCCGAAGCGCCCGGCCTCCCGTCCTGGTCGGCCAGTATCATACCTGACTTCATCGAGAATTGGCTCGAACCCTTTGGCCTCTTTGAAGACGCTGGCCTGACAACCGTGGCAGGGTGGATCCCCATCTGGGTTGCCGAAGCTATTATGCCATTTGGCTTCGCCGTTATGGCGATTCGTTTCATTCTTGGTGCCTCAGAGCGAATTTGGGTTAGGGCGCTGGTTGGACTGAGTGTACCGGCCATGATCCTCCTCACGATGCTTTCTTCCGGGTACGCCCCGCAACTTGTTCTGCCGGGAGTGATATTGCTGGGAACTGTGGCAGTTATGGGAGTACCTATCTTCATCCTGCTGGGAGGCACGGCACTTTTACTCTTCTGGGGTGATGGTGTTACGGTCGCGGCCATACCTGCCGAGACATATCGCATTGTGGCATCACCCATCTTTCCAACGATCCCGCTCTTTACTCTGGCCGGCTTCATTCTGTCTGAGGGTCGTGCTAGCGAACGTCTGGTTCGCGTGTTTGAAGGGATGTTTGGATTCATCCCAGGTGGATTGGCGGTAGCGGCTACGTTGCTGTGTGCCTTTTTTACCACCTTCACCGGGGCCTCGGGCGTGACGATTCTTGCGTTGGGCGGGCTCCTCTTGCCTGTCCTTTTGAAGAGCGGTTTTAAAGAAGATTTTTCCATAGGACTGTTGACCTCAACGGGAAGTTTGGGCCTGCTTCTCCCCCCGAGCCTCGTTGTTATTCTTTATGGCGTCATTGCGCGGGTGCCGATTATTGACATGTTCAAGGCCGGGCTTGTACCGGGGGGCCTGCTGATTGCTCCAATCTGTCTGGCCTGTGTTTGGCATGGGCTTAAGACCGGTGCAGGCCGAGCCCCAGTTGATTTTCGCAAAGCTGCCACTGCCATTTGGATAGCCAAGTGGGAAGTGATTATGCCGATTTTCCTGTTGGTGATTATCTTCGGCGGATTGTGCACTCTGGTAGAAGCTTCAGCCGTCCTGGTGGTCTACGCGCTAATCGTGGAGGGTTTGGTCTATCGCGATCTGACCCTGCGGGGACTTCTGAGCATGCTCGTTAGATGTGGTGCCCTTATAGGAGGCGTGCTCATTATCCTTGGTGTGGCTATGGGATTGACGAGCTATCTTGTTGATGCGCAGGTTCCCATGCATGCCGCCACCTGGGCGATAAAACACCTTCAGACCAAGTGGGTATTCCTTTTGGCCCTGAATGGAGGCCTCATTATTGTCGGATGCCTGATGGATATTTACGCCGCACTGGTCGTGGTCGTACCCTTAATATTGCCCATGGCCGAGACATTCGGTGTTCATCCCGCACACCTCGGCATCATCTTCCTGACCAATCTGCAGTTGGGTTACCTCACACCCCCGGTCGGCATGAATCTCTTCCTTGGCTCCTTTCGTTTCGAGAGGCCGCTCACCAGTGTTTCCCGGGCTGCCTTCCCCTTCCTTTTAATGATGGCCGCTGTCGTGCTTCTTGTCACCTACGTTCCATGGCTGAGCGTGGGTGTGATGGAACTACTAAAGTAGCTCGCGGCGGCGTGCCATTACCCCAGATGCTGAAGACCATTTAAAGCATACTCTACCTTAAGAATGACACGCACAAATCAAATTGCCGAAGCTTAAGGATATCACCCCGGGGAGAGGGGTCGAAGGGGGTGATTGAACAGGCATGATCTAGCAGGAAAGCGGTAGCGTGATTGGCGAGCCTGAGAAAAAGAGGCAAGTTATTCATCTTACTGGTGCCTAGGGAGAGACTTGAACTCTCACGGGGACAAGCCCCAAGGGATTTTAAGTCGGTTGTGAGGCAGTTTTCAGGAGATGGGGGAAGCCTTGATAGTCAAGGTTTCCCCTTATCTTCCAACTCGTTACGGATTCTTCGTGTTTTTGTTCCTGTTTGGTCCCATTAGGCCCGTTTTGACCCTCCCGGTTACAAAATGGTTACACTTTGCCCCCATATCCCACTGCCCGGAAACAGCCATGATTGAGTGGTTTGAGAACTTGTGATATGCAATGGATATCTCTAATCCATGAGAATTAGAGATAATGGGAAGTTACCTCTGCTTCCACACGCTTAAGGCCCAGTCCCATAAATGGTTTCTAACTCAAGTTCTTACCACTACATGTCAGCGCAACCCATCCTTCCCCAGATTCGTTGACAAAATCCTCAATATCTTGTAACAATGTCGGTATTACGTCGCAGGCTGTTCACGTCCGAAAGCCAAGTGGACGCACCCTAGCATACGCTGAAGGTTTCTTATATGGAAACCATATTCTAACCGTTGCATTCATGCACATGATTCAACACAATTTTGATACAATTCACCCATGAACAACTCGGAGGTTATCCCTGTGAAAATCCCAAAACTCCTACTAATGCTTAGCATTAGCACAATTTTGTATGCCTGCGTAGCAGCACCTCAGCCACTCACCGATCGTAACTCTCAGCTTACTCAAGGTAATGTGCAAATGAATTTGGTTGTTGGCAAAACAACTAAAGCCGAGGTGCTAGAAAATTTTGGTTCGCCGAATATTACAACTAGGGACGGTGCAGGCCGTGAAGTATGGTCTTATCAGCGTGCCGCCCAAGTAGCACAATCATCGAGTCAATCTGGCTACTG
>JAQYVR010000140.1 GCA_030145395.1 Desulfobacteria bacterium | reverse complement strand
GATCTGGTAGTCATAGACCATGGCTTGCCCGGAATCTCCGGCTTGGAACTGTGCAAGGAGCTTCTCGATGAAAAAGTCCCCTTGCCATTGGTACTTCTGACAGGAAGAGGGTCCGAAGAGCTTGCCGTTGAAGCCCTCAAGGCCGGCGTTAACGACTATATCATCAAGGACTCCGGAATGGGCTATTTGGATCTGCTGCCGGCAGTACTCCCGGATGTGGTGAGCAAGCATGGTGATCGCCTGGCTCGGAAACAGGCAGAGGAGGCGTTAAGAAAGGCCCACGATGAGCTGGAACGCCTCGTTGAAGAACGCACCGCCAAGCTGACTATGACAGCCGAACAACTGACAATGGAAATAACGGAGCACAAGCGTTTACAGAAGCAGTTGGAACGCTATGCCACTGAACTGGAACGCAGCAACGAGGAGTTGGAGAGATTCGCCCATGTTGCCTCCCATGATCTGCAAGAGCCGCTGCGAACGGTGAACACTCATCTTCGAATGCTGCGGAGGATTTGCCAGGGCCAGCTCAGCAACGATGCTGACGAGTACATTACGTATGCCGTGGACGGAGCCAATCGGATGTCCAAGCTTATCGATAACCTGTTAAGCTACTCAAGGGTCAACAAGGGTGGCAAACCCATCGAACCGAACGACTGACAGACCCCTCCTCGAGTTCACTCCGGATAATCCGCCAAAGGCGTTCACAACCTCACAAGATCCCCTTGTCGACTCATGGAAACCTTTGCCCCCCCCTCTTTTGCCCAATTACTGCGTCAGGCTCAGATTTCGCACGAAGTACCGCTTCTCAAGCGCTTGCGCGCAACCATCAGCGCTATTCTCAAAATGGGAACTCGGCGAAATCTTGGAGACACCGTCGGCGTCCGGGCTTCTTCCCTTAACAGGCGGCTTTGGCGTCCGGGTGATCTACATGTTCCTGTCTCTGAAGGGAGCGCACACAAGAAGAAAGGCAAGGTCTTTAAGTCCCTGCCCTATCATAGAGCGGTTCTCAAAAATAGGTTCCGTTTTGAACCATTTTAGGTAGCTTGTCAGGGGGCATCCCTTTTTGACGTCAGGGCGCTGATTATTTCCTGAAAGGTGCCACAACGGCACTGTCTTCTGCACAGTCTTGATTGATTTGCAAACAGGCTACCAGGTGTATAGGGGTGTTGACGTGTGCCTATCCTGTAGAGTTCCGTGCATTATGCTCCCACGAGCGAAAAGGGGGATTGACCTGATTGAAAAAGGGATGCCCCCCTCCAGCTTAGAAAGACCGCCGCAAACGGAACATACCTATGAGAATTACTATAAATGCTCTCAAAGCCTTATCGCCTGTGTTGGACAACGACGATGCGTTTAAGGGCCTTACTCCTTTATCCGCCTTCGCAGAAGACCACGGGTTTACCCGTGGGGCTCCATCTCCTATTTTTGCTCGATATTCTCCCTTTGAACCCTGGCGAGTTCCAGGACCCTGTTGATGGTAAAGAGTATATTATCCTTCCTGAAAGGTTTGGTGATGAAGTCGGCAACCCCTTTTTTCATGGCCTCGTCAGCTATTTCAAGCGAACCGTAGGCTGTGACGATGATGATAGGAATATCCGGTCGGATATTCTTTACTTCATCAAAAAGCTCCAGCCCGTTCAGGCCGGGCATACTGAGGTCGCTAATGATCAAGTCAATATCCTTTCCCTTGAGGATTTTCAGCGCCTCAAACCCATTGCTGGTCGTCTCCACTTCGTAGTCGGTGCTGCCTTCAATCATTACCCTCAACAGCATCAGCGTATCGAGTTCGTCATCAACAACCAGAATCCTTTGTGGCATACTCCTCTCCTTCAATGTTCGTCATTCGGACACAAAGTGCGTCATTTTCGGCCAAGGATGCTGCTGAGTTCTTATTCGTTGTTTTTCGATCTATGGAGTGTCCTTGTTGACTTGAAATGAATAGTGCTGCTTTGTGACGAATCCTTTCAAGCCGTCAACTCCAGCCGGCCATACGTATTTTGGGAATCATTTTACCTAACGGGCTATATTCACGAAAGACTCGATTGCTCTTAACATGTCTTCGTAATAATACTGCACCATGGCATCATTGTACATGACCATGTCGAGTTGTCTGGTATGAGTCATGACGTGTCCCAAGACCTTAAGACGTTCCTTCAGATAATCCTGGTCGTGTCCCGTCAGACGGGCCAAGAGCGAATCGTCCTTGATCTCTATTCGAAAGTCAAACTCTTCCAAGAGCCTTGCAACAAACCGGACCCTCCTCACCCTCCGATCAAGATCGGCTGCGCCCCCTTTGAAAATGAAACTCACGTAGTTTTCATTCGGGTTATCACCAACGTATGCTTCCGTTGTTGAGAAGTGAAACCCCAGACGGCTATTCAAGCTGCAGAAGTGTTTGGAAATGATCATATAGTTCTTATCAACAAATCGCTTTCGAACCAAAGGATCCATACCGGGATCCATCGTGGCCCCGCACGGAATCGATAGGAATCCTTTCTCATCTACCGGCGGAGGGCCTTTCCAGGGCAAGGCTGTTATGCCTTCCCATATCGCCTGCATAGGGATAGATACAATGTCCTCGCATGTGACCTTCTTACCTTCGACACCTTCTCTAATGCCGTCTTCCAGGTCAATAATCCACCACTGCATCGGAACGTCGCAGACCAATTGCTTCGTGCACCTATCGGCAAAATGACTCTCGTTGCTCAAGTCAAACATGGCCTGCAGAGAGACTTCATGTGCAAATCTTGTTATGTCGTGAAACGTTTTGCACCCCTTGGGGTTAAAATCCGGACTCTTGGGATCGGTCAGGTTCAAGGGGGCTATCATTTTCAGGATATCTCGTAGTTGCCTTAATGCAGGAGACGCCTCAGGGGCCTTATCGGTCTTCTTTGCCCTCAGCACTTCTTCTACGACACCTTCATAGACATTGGCACACAGGGCATCCACCGTCACCTGCATGCCATTGCTCAGGACCTTGGTCGCTTTCTCAGTATTAAAGATAGCCGGCACATTGTACTCTCTGGCCACCGTGGCGAGGTGCCCCAGGACAGTACCAATGTCCGAGACAACAGCAGAGGCCTTTTGAAGCACCACCGCAAACTCATTGTGAGTGTGTCTCACCACCAGAACGCCACCTTCAGGAAAATCGGCCAAGTCCTCTTCGCTTCTCACCATGTGAACAGAGCCGGCACCAACGCCGCGACAAGCAATGGTCCCCTTGTCCAGGAGAACCTTGCGCCCTTTGGCCACAGTCGGCCGCTTCTCATCAGCCACAGCAAAAGACGCAACACGCAATGACCGGGACTGCATGAGATACAGCCGCCCCTCTTGGTCCATGGCCCACTCCATATCCTGAGGCTGACCAAAATGAGCTTCCACCATACGGGCATAGGAAGCAAGTTCTGCGATCTGTTCATCGTTCAGGCAGGGTCTTCCCATCAATTCTTCGGGCACAGCGACTTCTTTGGTACCACCTTCTGCGTCACCGACCAGCATAACATCCTGACGACCGGACTCTTCGCGACTGATCTTTATTTTGCCGTCTCCGGAAACCCTGTAGTTATCTGTGGGGACCACACCTCCAACGGCATAGGGCCCAAGCCCCCAAACTGCATTAATCAGTATGACATCCTCTTTCGGATTCCCAGGATCACGCGAGTACATGATGCCGCTGGCCCTGGCCAGGACCATGCCGATGACACCCACCGCCATGGCCATTTCCTCAACGTTGAATCCCTTGTCCTTATAATAGAAAATGGCTCGAGGGGTGAACTGGCTGGCTAAGATATTGGTGTATTGAGCCAGAAGCTCCTCGCCACGCACGTTCAAAGCCGTTTCATACTGGCCCGCGAAGCTGGCCATGATGTCTTCGTGCATTGCGCTGCTCCGCAAAGAGACGTTCAGTCTTTCTGTCGCAGCCCTTCTACACATGGTCCGATATGCATCAAGGATGGCCGCTTCAAGTTCCGCCGGCACTTCTCCCCTTCTGACCAGTTGCTGCATTTCCCGGCTCGCGGCCGTCAATGCGTCATGATTGCGGATGTCAAGCTTGCTGGTTCTTTCATGCAGAACACTCTGAATCTGATTGTGTTCCACGAAGGTCAGGTAAGCGTGGGTGGTTACCACAAAGCCGGGGGGAACTGGAAGATCTAAGATGTTGGCAAGCTCTCCCAAGTGGGCAAGCTTGCCGCCGGCCGATGGAATGGCCTCTTTCCCAAGTTCCTCCAGAGGAAGGACATGCCTTGTTCTGGGAATAGCTACCTTAACGGCAAGGCGATTTCGGATCGCCTCGTCGCTTTTCTCAAACGGAATAATGAGAGCCTTATATTTCTCATTTACCAGGACATTCAGGTTATCAATCATCGCTCTCATCCCATCGGCTGCCGCCTGATAGGAAGACTGGACATAGGCGTTATCAAAGAGGAAGGCGCCCGTGGCCTTTTCCTGCATATCGGCTATCGTCATCAGGACTTCATTGTTGTATCTGATGACCTCACGAAAGGCCTTATACTTGAAGACAAAGCGCTCCCTGTCACCCTCATCTTTGAGGGCCTTTTGCTGCCTCTTCCTGCTGAAAGAATCAACCACGGGTCAGAGAACTCTTGTCAATGACACGTTCCTGGATTTCCTGATGATCGCACATAAGTCCCGTTGAATACTACTAACATGCCGCGGCCTTAAATCAAGCGAAATTGACCCATTAGGACCACCTGACGCACAGACCCTGCCTGACTCTCGTATCACACGAGATCAGACAGGGTCCTTGCAATACAACCATCGCGACATCTAAAGACTTTTGAACTGCAAAGGCCACACATGACCCGGCCCGATTGATCCAGATCCATCGGATCTGGCGGGTCCGCAGGGAACCCCCCATCTTCTTCGAGGCTCTAAAGGAAGCCTTTTCCTTCAGCCGGGCTACACTTTCAGTACGGCATTGGTGATATGATGAAACACGTCGCCCATCCGCACAACGCCAACGAGCTTCTCCTCCTCCATGACCGGCAGCACATAGGCGTCTTGTTGCAACATCAGGTGGGAAGCCTTCAAGATGTTGTCTTCGGTGTCGACTGAAATTCCCGCCTCTGACATAAAGTCCTGGATAGGCCGGGCAAGCTTCTCCTCACTCCCTGATTCAAGCAGGGTGTCCCAGAATATGGGGACCCCCTTGTCGGAATGCTCGGCAAATTTGGGCTCGAGCCCTTTCAAGATGTCTTTCTGCAAAAGCATCCCCACAAGTTTGTACGCCTCATCAAAAACCAGCACCGTGTGGTGTCCGGTTTCAAAGGCGACGTTAAGCTGGGCGATCGCCTCCCTAAGCGTTGCCCAGTGAGGCATATGTGGGTATTCACTCAGTGGGATGACCAGATCCTTTACCTTTTTTTTCGTTTCCATATATCCTCCTAAGTCACACGGCTCCTTCAAAATGGATTGTGATTTTGCCGCAGCTTAACTATTTCTCAGCCTCTTTTCTTATTCTTTTGTGCGCCTCTATCAGGTCCAACAATGCCTGGCTCTGCTGCAGATTGTAGGTCTGATGAAGGGTAATAAGCTCATTTCCATAACGCTCAACTGCGGCGCAAGAGGCAGCAATCTCCGATTGGTCCTTGGTCGCGGCCGCCTTGTTCTTGGCCTCCATAATCTTCTCGGTCAAGACCTTCCCCTCCTGGGCAAAACCCACATTGCAGGAGAGGCAAAGACCCGTATCTCTTTCAATCTTCAAAAAAAGGCCGCCTTTGCCGCATTTCTCACACTGGGGCATGATATCCTCCTCATATTCAATATAATGTTGTCGGAACATCCACGAGTAATAAACCCTGTTTCGTGATTTCTGGATTCAATTACAGAGCGCCGGCCTCCATGACACCCCGGGCCGTCTCAAGTATACCCTCGGGGAATCCAATCACATTGTAGAGAACCATGAATCCGAGAACCCAGACCACGACCATACAGAGGACCCAGAGCACAAAGCCGTATTTCACGAAATCCATGGGGTGAAGCATCTTCTCACCGGTATCCGGATATATCCCCAGGCCGTATACAATGGCGTTATTCGGCGTACCCACGATCAGGAAATGGGCAAAAGACGTAGCAAAAGCCACGGCCAGACCCACTGCCCAGGGTTCGCCCTGAACGCCCGTCATGATCCCCATTGGAATCACAATGGGTCCGAGCAGAGCGGTGGTTCCTGCGTCCGACATAAAGTTGGTCATCAAACCGGACAGACCGGACATCCCTATCCACAGGCCCAAGCCTTCATTCATCCCCACGGTACTTAGAATCTTCAAAAAGCTCTGGGCCAGCCATAGGGCGGCACCGCTTTCCTTGAGGAGGGCGCCCAGGGTCAGGGCACCGCAATACATGAACCATGCGTCCCAGGATATTCCATTGAGTATCTTCTTCCACTCCGTCGTCTTGAATATGACCGGAATGAGAAGTGCCAGGAGCGCAGGGCCTCCGAGTCCGAGTTCCTCTCCGCCCAAGATCCAGAGAACCAGGATCAGGAGAAGCATCCCAAACGTCACATACTCTGCATATTGCATCTTGCCCATCTTCCTGGTCTCTTCTTTAATGGCTTCCAGCCCCGGGGTCAAATCCCTGGTCTTGATTTTCCTTCCAAAGAGAACCAACATATAGACAGCCACCACAACGCCTAGCACCGGCGCCAGGGGAAGGCCGTATTTCATCCATGTAAAGAAGTCCATGGGAACCTTATATTCACTCCAGAAGCCCATCATAATAACGTTACGGCCACCGGCTGCGGGCGACCCGATACCGCCCACGTTCAAAGCGAAACAGAGTGTGAAGAGCAGGAATTTGGCAAGGGCCGGGTCGTGTTCGATCCTTCCTCCCGAACTTTTTGCAGACACGGCACCGAAATAGACGGCTGCCATGACCGGTGTCATGAACGCACACATGGCATGGGCCGAGATGAAGGATCCCACAACGGACATGCTGACACACAAAACGAAGATAGGAACAAGGAATCCCTTGGTCCAACCCAGAAGCCAGGCTGCCAGCCGCTTGTGCAGTCCCACGTCCACAACCGCGACCCCCATGGCCAACACGCCGAGCAAGAACATGGGCGCATCGCCTGAAAAGGTCTTGCCGATCATCTTCATGGGAAGCAGGTGGAGAAAGTAAGCCAATACCGGCATCAGAATTCCGGTCAACCCGATGGGGATGGCCTCGGTGGCAAAGAAGATAACCGCCATGGGAATGATGCCGAGGACCATCATGGTCTTGTTGGCCGCACCTTCCACGTCATGGGCGATTTCCCATTCAATCATCTTCTTGGCAAACCCATATTCTTCCACAACGGTAGTCACAGACTTGGGCGTGGGCATGATAAGGGCGATCAGAAGAAAAATACCTACACCCACACATATCCACAAGGTCTTGTTTGCGAGGATTCCGCCCCCCCCTACGTCATGTTCAATGTCATGGCTCATACAAGAAAATCCTCCTTTACAACTTTTTACAGGTGATGAGACCATCACCCGTTTGACCTAGTCTTTCAACACCATTCTTTCAATCTCTCTCATAATGTCCTCAAGATGAATCATGCCCACCACATCCTCCTCCTTGACAACGGGAAGAAAATCGACCTGATATTTGTTGAGCAGGAAAACGGCTTCCATGAGCATCTCGGTATCGCGCACACAGGCTTTGATCGGAAACATGATTTCGCCCACATGCTTTTTGGCCCCATCCAGGCACTCTGCTTCAAACTGTCCCTCCCAGAATATGGGGCCACTCTTTTGCGCTCCTTTCAAAAAATGGCCTGCCAACCCAAAAACAAGTTCAGTCGGGGTTACAAAGCCCTTGATGATATCCTTTTCAGAAGGTTCTTCTCCAACGACGATGAGGCATGGGTGGCTGCCCTCCCCTACTGTCCGCCCCATCAGCCGAACAGCCTCTTGGACCGGTTCTTCCTGTTTGATGTAATAATATCGGTCCAAAGGACACATGAAATCTTTGATCAGTCTTTCTGAAGACATGGTCTTCCCTCCAACTTCTGCACTGAATAGCAAGGGTCATACCAAAATCAGAGAGTTGACGATAATTAGGCTAACTTGTTGTTCTTTAAGGCTAGTTCCCTATTCAAATCCGCCAGGATTCACAGCTCCACCCACAGTCTTGGCAAGTTTTTGCCGGACCAAACAAAAGTTTGCCGTTTTCGGGGAAATATATTTGACACGAACCGCCCTTTCAGGTTAGAGAGAGGCCTTCGAAGCATAATCTGCAACCTTGCCATGCCATTTGTTGCGTACGCTGCTGATGAAACTGCAATCTCCATACATTAAACACCTCCAGGAATCAATGATGGAGGAGTTTATCCTGGGGTCCGAAGTGATGCGGGCTATCATGAAGCTCGCCCACGAAGTCGCCAAGTACGATGTCAGCGTCCTCCTCGTTGGGGAAAGCGGCACCGGGAAAGAGATGCTTGCGAAGATCATTCACCTGGAAAGCCCAAGAGCTGAAAACCCATTCGTGCCTGTAAACTGCGGCATCCTCTCAGGCCTTATGTTCGAGGACAAACTCTTCGGGCATGAAAAGGGATCATTCACGGGAGCCATAAGCACGGAAATGGGCTGCTTTGAGATGGCCGACAAGGGGACCCTGTTTCTGGATGAGGTCTCAGAGCTTCCCCTGGAGAATCAGGTGGACTTCTTGCGGGTACTCGAAGACTTTCGGTTCCTTCGAATCGGTGGAAACAAGCTGATAGAGGCGGATGTTAGAATCATCTCAGCAACCAATAAGGATCTGAAGGAGTTGGCCGCAAAGGGCCTGTTTCGACAGGACCTTTTTTACAGACTGCACGTGGTCCCTGTATACATACCCCCTCTGAGAGACAGAAAAGCGGTCATCCCCAGGATGGTGAATCACTTCTTGGGCCGACTGGCGGCCCAGCATAAAAGACCTTTACCATCGGTCACACCGGAAGTGATTGATGTCTTCTGCCGATATGACTGGCCCGGCAATGTGAGGGAATTGAAGAATCTCGTTGAAAGGATATTGATTGTCAACGACCAAAATGTGATAGGAACGGAACAGCTTCCGTCTGACTTTTTGTGGCATTTCAGAGAGCCTGCACGCTCAATGGCCCTGGAGCTGGAAGAAGTGAGAAGGGCTGCCGAAACCAAAGCCATCTTGGATGTATTGTATCGCCTGAGAGGCGACAAGGAACGAGCGGCCAGAATGCTGCACATCAGCCCTCGAACATTGAGATACAAGCTCAAGAGATACAACATCAAGGTGGATCGAAATGGCGAGGCCGTATCCCAAGACGTGCCAGGCAATCTGGACGAACGCCTTTCACGCTGGTCATCACCTCAGTGAAAGCCCACCTGCCAAAGCACCCCGCCCATAACCAACCTGTTCAACAATGAACTCTATAGCGGTTGTCAGAATAACGTTCCGATTGGTGTGGCTCTTGTGGCTTCTGCCGTCGTTCGTTTGCCCATTTTGAGCGTTCTAAGGCTCGCTCCGCAAAATTCAAAAACTCGGGCTTAACGCCCTCAAACAGTTTGGCCGGCTTGCTCCCCGTAAGCCCGTCCCTCAGGACGGGGTCAAGGGGAGCTATATGAAAATGTATATGTTCCTTACCGGGAAGCGAGCCGGTCAACGTTGACAATTCCGTTCTTTTTATGGTATTCGAGCGGTGTCTGAATTTACCCATGATGGCAAGGGAGTGAAGCCTCGACTCACTGAGGGTTGAGGTTCGCTCTTTCCGTCAAAATCGTTCAAAAGGATCAAAGATGGGTGGAACATATGGAGCCTCTTAATGTAGCAATTGTGGGGGGCGGCCCCGGGTGCAAGGCGATAGTCGACATGATATTTGCCGAAAAACTCAGCCAGCTTCGCATGAGACTCATCGGAGTAGCCTCCACAGATACCGAGGCAGTTGGTTATCTTCACGCTCAGGCAAGGGGCGTCTACACTACAAAAGACCATCGCGATCTATACAAACTCAAAGACCTCCACATAATCATCGAACTGACAGGTCGTCAGGAGGTTGCCGATGAAATCTTTCAAACCAGACCAGCCCATGTCCGTCTGATTGACCATGTTTCCGCCCGTCTGTTCTGGGACATTTTTCACATTGAGGAAGAATGGATTAAAGAGCGCAGTGCGGCTGAGGAGGCCCTGCGGAAGTCTGAGGAGGAGCACAAAAGACTTGTTGACAGCTCCCTCACAGGTATATTCATTCACCAAGACAAAAAGTATGTCTTTGTAAACAATAGGTTTGCGGAAATGCATGGCCATGAGCCCGAAGAATTGCAGGGGAAGGATCCTTTGACATTGATACACCCTGATGACAGGGCGGCCATGGGAGAAATCGCTTCGAAAAGACTGAAGGGAGAACCTGCCCCGCAGCGGTACGAAGTCCGGAGACTGAGAAAAGATGGTAAAACCATCTGGTGCGAAATGATGGCAGCCATCATAGAGTATGAAGGAAGACCTGCTATCATGGGAAACATGATAGACACAACCGAACGCAAGAGGGCTGAGAAGGCTCTACGGAAATCCGAAGAACAATACAGTACCTTGGTTGAAAGCTCACTGACCGGGATCTATATCGACCAGAAGGGAAAAGTCGCATTTGCTAACAACAGATTTGCCGAGATTTACGGTTACTCCAAAGATGAAGTGGTCGGCATGGACTCCCGGGAGCTGGTCCATCCAAAGGATAGAGCCTTCACCAACAACATAAGGACAAAGAGGCTAAAGGGGGAGAAAGCCCCGTCAGAATATGAGGCAAGAGGGCTGACAAAGGCAGGTGAAACCGTATGGATTGCGAGAAGAAACGCGACAATAAAGTTTAATGGAGAGCCTGCTGTGTTGGGCAACATCGTGGACATCACCGAGCGCAAGATGGCGGAGGAGAAGCTGCGGGATAGCCAGGAGAGATATCGCACTGTTCTGGAAGGATCTCCAGATCCTGTTGTTGTCTACGATATGGGGGGTAAATGCATCTACGTAAATCCGGCATTCACCACGCTTTTCGGGTGGATGCCAGAAGAGCTTCTGGGCAAGAAGCCAGATTATGTCCCTGATGAAAACTGGCCGGAAACCCAAATGATGATTGATAAGGCGTTGGCCGGAGAAAGTTTCTCCGGTGTTGAAAGCCGTCGTTATACCAAAGACGGGAAGACTCTTGACGTCAGCATAAGCGCGGCCATACATTTGAACCGTGGAGGGGTTCCGGTAGGCAGTGTCCATATTTTGAGGGACATTACCGAACGGAAGCGCGTAGAGGAGGCACTGCAAAGAGCTCACCAGGAGCTCGAACAGCGTGTTCAAGAGCGGACTGCTGAGCTGGCTGAGACAACGGAACAGTTGAAGCTTGAGCTCTCTGAGCGCAAGCGGGCTGAGAAGGCGCTTCGTGCTGCGCACAGTGAACTTGAAAAGAAGGCTACCGACCTCGAAGCAGCCAATGAAGAGCTTTCTCAGTATGCATACGTTGTGTCCCACGACCTCAAAGCACCGCTTAGAGCCATCCGCAACTACGCCGACTTCCTGGGCGAAGACCTCGAAACGACACTTGATGGAGACCAAAAGACGTATCTTGACGGTCTCAATCACGCGGTCCGTCAGGGTGAAGAATTAGTTGAGGATCTGCTGGAATTCTCTCGCGTCGGCACATTGAGAAGCCCGACCGAAACTATCGAGCTCGGAACTTTTTTTCAGGACATAGTAGAGCCTCTTGATTTGGCCTCAGATGTCAGGATTGAGGTGGCTAGCGATTGGCCCACGACGGACGCTGAACCTACCCTTCTCCGGCAAATCTTCGTGAATCTCATCGGCAATGCCATTAAATTCAACACTTCTGCAAACAAACGAGTCGAAATCGGCTGGCTTCCTCTGGCAGGGGAACGCTATGAAGTGTTCATACGCGATAACGGCATTGGGATTGAACCTCGCCATCATCAACAAATATTCCGTGTTTTCCAGCGTCTCCACACTAGGAACGAGTATGAGGGCACCGGTCTCGGTCTTGCTATCGTTAAGAAAGCCTCGAGTAAATTGCACGCCACGGTCCGCGTTGAATCGAAAGTTGGAAAGGGAAGCACCTTTTTTGTTGCCCTGCCTGAGACGCAAACGGAGGGATCAAGATGACCAGAAAACCTTTAGTAATCCTTCTCGCCGAGGACGATGAACACGACATTGTGGCCACCAAACGAGCATGGAAGCAACATAACATTGCCAACACACTCCATATCGTTAACGACGGTGAAGAGTGTCTGGACTATCTCCACCAGCGAGGAAAGTACACCGAACCGGGGGCTGCCCCCCAGCCCGGTATCCTTCTTCTTGATATTAAAATGCCGAAGATGGACGGTCTCACCGTTCTGGAGCATGTCAGGAAGGACGAGAAGTTGCGCCATCTGCCGGTCATCATCCTAACCACATCAAAGGCCGAAGAAGATAGACTCAGAGGCTATAATCTCGGCGTCAACGCCTATATTGTCAAACCGGTCGGGTTCGAGAACTTTTCTAATGCAGTGAGGGCCATCAACATTTTCTGGCAATTGGTCGAGCTTCCGGGAGGAGATCATGGGCCCAACTCAGTCATCACCATCCCTTCGGATACTGCTGGTTGAAGACCACAAACATGACAGGATAGCCTTCCACCGGGCATTCCAGAGGAGTCAGGTCTCCTTTGAAATTACAGAGTGCGAAAGGGCTGAGGAAGCTTTGGAGTCACTTCGCTCCGACGCTTCACTGTTCGATCTGATAGTCATTGACCATGGTTTGCCCGGAATATCCGGTTTAGACCTGTGCAAGGAGCTTCTAGATGAAGGGATCCCCTTGCCCATGGTACTTTTGACAGGAAGAGGGTCCGAAGAGCTTGCCGTTGAAGCCCTCAAGGCCGGCGTTAACGACTATATCATCAAGGACTCCGGAATGGGCTATTTGGATCTGCTGCCGGCAGTACTCCCAGAGGTGGTCCGGAAACATGGTGATCGCATGGCTCGAGAGGGGGCAGAGTCGGCGCTGCGTGAGAGTGAGGAGCGGTTCCGAAATATTGTTGAGGGAAGTGAAGCCGGGTATTGTTTTATCGATCGGGATGGCAGGATAAAGGACGCCAATGAAGCCTGGTTACGAATGCACGGCTACTCATCACTCAACGAGGTGATCGGCAAACATTTTGCTTTGACTCAGGTCGATGAACACATGGATCAGGCTAAGAAGGACTTTGAAAACTTGCTCGCCGGGAATTCGATCCCCTCGGGTGAGTCAACAAGGCGTTACAAGGACGGATCTTTAGGCTACCATACTTTTTCTGCTAACCCAGTATTACAGGCTGGAAGAATTGTGGGGGTCGAATCGTTCCTCATCGATATTACCGAGCGCAGGCGGGCAGAGGAGAAACTCCGAAAGATGAACGAAGAGCTCACGAACTTTGCTCATGTTGTCTCCCATGACCTAAAAACCCCCATCGTGCACATCAAGGGATTCTCTTCACTCCTGCTCGAGAGGTATAAGGAAGACCTGGACGAGCAAGGGCAGACTTGCGTCGAGCGGATCCAGACCAGCGCTCACCGAATGGAGGTACTGGTCTCTGACCTTCTTGCGTTGTCAGGCGTCGGACGGGTAGTCGAAACTCTTAAAGACGTCCCATCCCATGAAATATTGGCAACCGTAACCTCAGGGCTCCAAGACAGACTGAATGAAAACAGGATAAAGCTTGTTGTGGCGGACAGCCTTCCAACTATCTGCTGTGACAGAGAGAGGGTCTGTCAGGCTTTTGAGAACCTGATAGTCAATGCCATCAAGTTTATGGGAGATAACAAGAACCCCACCATCGAGATCGGATTCAAAGAGAGGGCGAAGAGGGCAGAATTTCATCAGTTCTATGTCAAGGATAATGGCATCGGGATTGCCCCAGAAGATCACCGGAAGATATTTGAGAGGTTCCGGCGTTTGAAAGAAATAGAAGATAAGGAAGGAACGGGTTTGGGGCTCGCGATTGTTGAGAGGATTGTGAATAACCACGGTGGAAGGGTCTGGGTAGAGTCTGAAAAGGGAAAAGGCGCAACCTTCCATTTTACCTTGCCTAAGGCGTCTTGACTTCATTAGATATCCACAAAGCTTCTGACAGGTTCGTCTTCACGCCATAAACCACAGATTTCCTCAACCCTAATTGAGCGAAAGTATAGGATGCCCCAGATCCAAGGCAGCAAGGGCGAAGCTGTAGTCGTCTACCGCGAGTCGTTGCTAACAAAGGAGATGGGGTATAATGGGTTGTCCCGGAACTGGCGGGAAGGTTTGCGGCTGCTACAGCCACCTTGAAGATGGAAAGCCATAGTCTCTTTAATCGAAGTGAAGAAGACGTAAAGGCCCTGCTATCCCGCAGATGAAGTTGCCTCATATCCATGATCCTGAAGAGACTTGATAATCGGCTCTACAGGGCACTGTTTCAGACGGAAGTAATGGATTCTTTTGTCGGTTATATGGCCTGCAATCCCTACACTGATCACCTCGCCCCCTTGATCGCGAATGATGCTGGAAACCCTTTCAAATCCGTCAGGTTCTTGACCCACATTTACATCGAGCCGGGTGCCATTGGTAAGAATCCCCATGATATTGATGAAAGCGTTGAGTAGATCCGTAACCGTCATGACTCCCACGACTTTGTTGTCGTCATCCACAATGGGCAGGCCGCCAATCTTCTTTTCATGGATGATCCTGGCAACTACTTCTATATCAGCATCTCGGTGTATGGTTATGGGGTTCTTTATCATGAGGTCTGCCACGGATAGACCGGTGACCATGGCAGGAAGAAGACCCTGCTTCATGTCCGACAAAGTGACCCACCCCAAGAGCTTCATGGATCGGTCGACCACAGGAAGGTGCCGTATGGAGTGGTCCTGCATCAAGTGAATCGCCTCCTGGACTGAAGTGCGATCTGAAATAGTAACGGGATCTTTGATCATCAGGGACTCGACCTGCATAACTCTTCTCCTTCTTCCAAAGACTTTTTGAAAGAATACTATGAAAGCTGGACTTCGTCAAGAACCACGGAGGGGGTTTTGGGCAGGATTAACAAGTGCGTGTTGGTTCGTACAGACAGAGAGGTTCCTCGGCAAGATAGTCCCCTGTTGCCTCATGGGCCCGGGCACGGCATCCTCCGCAGACCTTTCGATACTCACATTTACCGCATTTGCCCTTCAGGCTGTTGAAATCTCTGAGGGTTTTGAATATCTCTGATTCTCTCCAGATAACCTCGAAGGGTTTCTCCTTCACATCGCCACAGTTGAGGTCCAGAAAACCACACGGCTGAACGATTCCCGTATGGGAAATGAAGCAGAATCCGGTCCCCCCCAGACAACCGCGGGTAACCGCATCCAAACCGTGGGTTTTGAACGTGACGCTCTTTCCTTCCTCCCGGGTCCGCTCCCTCAAGATCCTGTAATAGTGCGGAGCACACGTGGCCTTCAGCTGCATTGAGACTTTGTCTCTCTGATCATAGAACCAGTTCAGCGTCTCTTCATACTGCTCGGATGAAATTTCCTGATCGACAATGTATTTCCCCCGTCCCGTAGGGACCAGCAGGAAGATGTGGTGGGCTACAGCACCCAACTTTTCAGCAAGTTCTTGGATCTTTGGTATCTCATCAAGGTTCTGCTGTGTGATAGTGGTGTTGATCTGGAATTCGACGCCCGCCTGTTTGGCCCTTTCGATGCCACGGAGCGCTCCGTCAAAAGCACCCTCCACCTGACGAAATTTGTCGTGGCTTTCTTTTGTAGAACCATCCAAGCTGATACTGATCCTCTGAATACCGGCCTCGGCCATTTCTGTTGCTATCGCCTCAGTAATGAGAGTGCCGTTGGGGGCCATGACCATGCGAAGCCCCTTTTGGGTCCCGTAGCGGGCTATCTGAAAGATGTCTGGCCGAAGAAGAGGTTCTCCACCTGTGAGGATGACAACAGGTTTCCCAACCTCACTGATCTGGTCGAGCAGTACAAGGCCGGCATCCGTGTCCAGTTCATTCAGGTAGGGTCCCAAAGTGGCTGAAGCACGGCAATGTATGCAGGAAAGATTGCAGTTGCGGGTAACCTCCCAGGCCACCAGACGAAGGCTCGACTCCCGGTCCTTGCTTCCAGGGTGGGTACCCTTTGATGATGGATGTTGGTGATCGTTCATGGTCGATTTGTGATTGTCTATTGTCGATTGAATAACTTTTGGTCTTCTTCAACCTCAGGTTGCCGGCTCATGCGTATTTCTTCTGTGATTTTCGTTTCCGTGGCGTATGCCTTTCACGTCCGCATCCGAGTTCTGTTGCCCTCAATCATCAATCGCCAATCGTCAATTATCAATCCTTTCGCAGTTCCTTGGCCGCTTCCTTTGCAAAATAGGTAAGGATCATATCTGCGCCGGCCCGCTTGATGGCAACCAGAGATTCCATCATGATCTTTTTCCCGTCAAGCCACCCCAGTTTGTCGGCTGCTTTGATCATGGAAAATTCGCCGCTGACGCTGTATGCCGCTATGGGCAGGTCTATTTCTTCCCTAACCCGGGAGATGACGTCCAGGTAGGCGAGCGCAGGTTTCACCATGATGATATCAGCACCTTCTTCAACATCCATGGCCACTTCCCTGACCGCCTCCAAGCTGTTGGCAGGGTCCATCTGATAGGTGCGGCGATCCCCAAACTTCGGGGCTGACTCGGCTGCCTGGCGGAAAGGATAATAAAAAGCGGAGCAGTATTTGGCCGCATAGGACATAATAGGCGTGGACGCAAAGCCGTTCTGATCCAGGGCATCGCGTATCTCCGCCACGCGACCATCCATCATGTCAGATGGGGCCACCATATCAGCACCAGCCTGAGCATGAGAAAGGGCAGTACGAGCCAAAAGATCTAGACTCGCATCGTTGTCTATGGTATCTCCTTCTACCACACCACAGTGCCCGTGATCGGTATACTCACAGAGACATACATCCGTTATGACCACCAGGTCCTTGACCTTCTTTTTCAGCGTCCTTACAGTCTTCTGCACGATGCCGTCCTTGGCATAGGCCGAGGTCGCCAAGGCGTCTTTTCTGTCTGGAAGGCCAAAGAGCATCACAGCCGGGATGCCCATATCGCGGGCAGCCTTGGCCTCTTTCACAACGTTGTCCACAGAAAGCTGATAATGCCCGGGCATTGAGTCAATCGGATTCCTGACACCCTTCCCTTCAACGGAGAACATGGGCAGGATAAGGTTGTCAACCGACAGCCTTGTCTCGCGAATCATACGCCTGAAATTCTCATTCTGCCGCAAACGCCTCGGTCTGTAATCTGGAAAAAGCATGATTCACTCCTCCAAGAATGATGGGTGGTCAGAAGAATCGGAACATGCAGGAGCTTCGCCCCGGTTGTAGTAATGGAGTGATGGGTTTACAGAGGAAAAACAACACTGCTCCGAATGCCCACTACTCAAAACCTTTGAAGAACCCCATCTAACGCTCGATGGCGGTGTTGTCCCGTTCTTTGAGCGGGACGCCTTGCCCTCAGGTTTTGAAACGGCTTATAGTGAGTGGAAGCCCAATGTGTTGAGTCATTCCCTACTGTATGCCGATCTCCTTATCGGTGAGAAAACATGCAGGATCGGCGGCCCATAGGTCTCCTGTTACCGCCTCAGGCCGAACCCGGAAGTTTCCGGCACAGATATCGAGCCATTTGCACAGGGCGCACCGCCCTTTGACATACTTCTTCTTATCCTTGAGCCTTTTCATTAGGTCGTTAGAAGTATCGGTCCAGATCTCACTAAAAGGGCGCTGCCTCACGTTGCCAAAACTGTAATGCCTCCAGAACTGATCAGCATGGACAGAGCCGTCCCAACTAACACATCCTATGCCGCGACCGGAGCTGTTCCCTTCATTCATTTTCAAGAGTTCCAGGACCTCTTTGGCTCGTTCTGGGTCCTCCTTCAGGAGGCGCAGATAGAGATAAGGGCCGTCCGCATGATTGTCGACCGTCAGTACCTCCTTGGGCTTGTCTCGGTCGTGGAGATCCTTGGTGCGTTCCATGATAAGGTCTACTACGGCCCGCGTCTCCTCGTGGCTCAGGTCCTCTTCAATCAGTTTGGAACCGCGCCCGGCATAAACCAGATGGTAGAAACAGATCCGTGGCACGTTCAACTCTTCAACGAGGTCAAATATCCTGGGAATTTCCCCCACGTTCAGTTTGTTGATCGTAAAGCGAAGTCCAACCTTTATGCCTGCTTCCTGGCTGTTTCGTATCCCTTCCAAGGCGCCTTTAAAGGCCCCTTTTACACCCCTAAACCGGTCATTGACTTCCTCCATGCCGTCCAGACTTATTCCCACATAAGAAAGACCGATTTCCTTAAATATTCTGGCCCTTTCAGGAGTAATCAATGTGCCGTTTGTGGAAACCACCGCACGCATGCCACGTTCCACAGCATATCGGGCCAATTCCGGGAGGTCCTTGCGGATAAATGGTTCGCCGCCGGAAAACAGGATAACCGGCACACCAAATTGGGCAAGATCGTCCAAGAGGGCCTTTCCTTCGTCCGTACTAAGTTCATTTTTGAAGGCTTTGTCTTTGGCATGGGCATAGCAGTGGATACACTTGAGGTTGCATCTCCGGGTCACGTTCCACACGACCACCGGCCGTTTGTCCGCGGAGAACTGCAGTAGATGGGATGGGAGCTTGTCCGATTGCCGTCCATATCGCAGGGCGTCTGAAGGCTCGACAGTGCCACAGTATAGTTTAGATATACCTATCATAAGTAATCACCACATGGAATTGAAGCTCCCTGCAGCAAGCTGCAGGAAATCTTCGACTGTAAGGAATTTTACAATTTTTCGATTCGCTCGCTAACCCCGCAGCAAGCTGCGGGGAATGCGCTCGCTGTAGCAGTTCAGAGTATTCCGGAATTATGATTCGGGATGCTCAGCACAGGTTTTCTTAACCAGTTTGTTGAAAAATCCTTCAGGGCTTTCAAGGGCCTCCTTGGTAATCACGAAGGTATCCTGGCCAACCCTGTCTCGGATTAGTTTGAAGCCGTATTCAAAGCCGGTTGTCAGCTGATTGTATAAATCTCCAAGCGCTGTCGGAGAAGAGAACATATCCGACACAATAACATCTATAGCCTCCTCGTCCAGACAAATATTCAAGTCATGGGTTTTATGAAAGTAGGCCTCTACCTTTTTGATTTGCTCATAGTATGTTTGTATCTTTTCCATAACAGCGTTAATTCCGCACGTGCCCATGGTATAGATTTCGGCAATCAAATCTATCCGTGAAGGGGTCATGGGTATCTTAGATTTTTCTGCAAGCGCTGTCTGGTTGTTCTCTATATATTGCTTGACCGATTCCTTTTCACCCCGGACCAACTTCTCATAAGACTCTGTCCACTTGGCATGGTCCGGAGAGGAGAGCATTTTTTGGAGCACACCTTCGGGATCCTTTACCACTTTTTCTGTAACCGGCAGCTTTTTTATACCTGTGGATGGCAGTTTCTTTTCAAACCTCAACAAGACCTTCTCAATGGCGCTCACCAGACCCCGGGCTCCGGTCTGCTCCTGTTGAGCAAGGTGCGCCAGGGCACGCAGAGCCCCATCTTCAAACTTGACAGATATGTCATAGGCCTCGAAGTCGAGTTTCTTGCTCACTATGACAGGATTGTTCGGATTCTTTAAGATGGCGTAAAGGTCGTCCTCGCTGAGTTTTTCAAACACCGCGGTCACCGGAAGCCGTCCAACAAACTCGGTCTCAAAGCCGAACTTGATCAGATCTTCAGGCCTGACATGCCGCAGGTAATCAACCTGCTCTGACTGGCTGGTGAGCGATCCCCCGAAACCGATGCTCTGATCCGCTATTCGCTTCCGGATAAACTCTGCAAGTTCGTTAAAAGCACCGCTCATCACGAAAAGGACATTTTTGGTATTGACTACCTGTTTCTTTCTTTTCCCTGTCTTCCGGTAGCGCTCGATTTCCTCAAGCATCGAAATGGGGTCATGAGGGACCTTGAGGTCAACCTCTGTCTCTTCCATCGGTTTCAGTAATGCTCGCTGGACGCCCGTCCGGGAAACATCAGGGCCAACGAGATTTGTGCTGGAGGCAATCTTGTCGATCTCATCGATGTAGATGATACCATACTGAGCCAGTTCGATGTCGTCATCGGCTTCACGCAATAGATCCCGCACCAGGTCCTCCACGTCGCCTCCGACATAGCCGGTCTCGCTGAATTTCGTGGCGTCGCCTTTGACAAAAGGGACACCGATTTTGTCGGCTATCAGTTTTATTATGTAAGTCTTGCCTACTCCGGTAGGCCCGATCATAAGGATGTTGTTCTTAATCTGACCGAGCGGCCCTTTGTTCTTTTCGCCGGACGATTCAGAATGTTTTATTCGATTGAAATGGGTGCAGATCTTGGTGGCCAAAATCGCCTTACCCTGGTCTTGCCTGACAACATATTGATCAAGATAGGCCTCAAGCTCCTCAGGCTTTAACGAAAAGTTGAGCTTCTTTTCTTTTGGAGGTTCTTCCTCTTTTTCTTCTTCCTTCTCAAAGGAGGCTTCCTGAGGAAGAACCACAGGGGAGATAAGCTTTACCCGGCCACCAAATTTCTCTGACAGGAACTCGCTGATTTCTTTTTCAATATCCTTAGGATCCGGAAATTTTTCCTCTTTTTCGCTCATGACATCATATCTCTCTTGTATAAATTATGATTTTTTTGTCCCTCAGGTCAATAATATAATCATGCCTGACTATAATTCAAGTGTAGAAAAGTGCAGGAATTTCGGCAAGATTTGGACCCGAGCCCTGCAACGAGTTGTAATGTTGGGCGTTTGCTGGTGTTATGAAGCGGAAACAGTGATTCCTCTTGACAAAAAAGGCGATATGAAAGAGGTTTAACGGGTATTTGTGAGGGCGATTAGCTCAGCGGATAGAGCACAAGCCTCCGGAGCTTGGTGTCGCCGGTTCGATCCCGGCATCGCCCTCCATCTCAAGCAATCTGGCCACAAATTCCAAGGCCTCTTCCCTCGTGCGGATTTCTCGGTTCAACCTTGCATCCTCGACCTTCCAAAGTAATTTCCCGAAAAGTTCGGATGGCGTGAGGCCAAAATGTTCGATAAGATCTCTTCCGGTAATCAGTCTCGAGGCTCTCATGGTGGGCTTTAAGTCTGTAAAATATTTATCAAGGATCTCTTTCAGGAAAACCGTAAACGCCTCCCTATGTTCAATACTGTGACCGTCCTTGGCTCGCTGGTCTGCCATGCTGTGAACTAAGAGCCCAATAACATCATCCTCATATTTTCTGACAAAACGAACCAAGCCCTTCTTCGTCAGAGACCCCCTTTGGTGAGAGTCAAAGAGATGCAGTGGGTGAAGGTGATTCCCTACGATTAGCTCTATGTATGATCGCTCCTGACCAGACATCCTGAGCCCCATGCAAAGGCTTCTGGCAATAGCACCCCCTTTTTCCTCATGGGTCAGAAATCGCAACCTTCCTGTGGCATCGATACTGCGTGTTGCAGGCTTGCCAAGGTCATGAAACAAAGCAGCCCATTTCAAGAGTACCTTCCGGTTACCCTGGTCAAGATAACTTCGAATCAATTCGGCATACTCGGGCCAGATCGACGGATATTCGACGAGAAGAATCTCCATCTCTTCATAAGTGCGCAGGAGATGCTTAAAGATATTGTGCCCATGGTCATCAGACGGGCAATCAACGCATGGTCCCATCTCGGGGATGAGCTTCATCAGGAGCCCCGTTTCGGACATCTGCTTGAGGTGGGAAAAAGATCTATCGGCTTCCGCCATCCCAAAAAGCTCTGCCCTTATTCGTTCTCCGGCTGACTGGATAACAAGTCCGGCGTGGTCTTTGATGAGAGAGAGGGTTTGGGGTGCAATTTCAAAGCCCAAGACAGCAGCAAGACGGAATGCCCTGAGCATTCTCAGGGGGTCAGCCAGGATTGCATCTTCTGAGATGAGTCGGATGGTCCTCGATTTGATATCGTCCAGGCCCCCAACAACGTCGATAAGGGTTTCGGAAGAGAGGTCAAATCCAAGGCCGTTGATTGTGAAGTCGCGAGTCTTCAAATCCTCGCGGATGGTCTTGCCGCGTATGGGCGAGAAATCGAGGACATTGTCACCTGATACGACCCTGTAGACCGCCTTATCTCCCTTACCCATCTGGATCATGCGGACGCCAAGTTTTGCTGCTGCTTTTTCCGCAAAGGCCTTGGCATCCTCCCCCACTGCGAAGTCATAGTCGTGGGATCGACGATTGATTATTCGATCGCGCAGGGAACCGCCTACAAGATAGATGGCACCAATTTCGGGGAAATCAGGTAGTTGACGTGCTACCTTGGTAAGATCTTTTCTCAATAGCTTGAATGGCTTCATCACAGTGCTGGACGACGCGGGTCAGCATGTCGAGAAAGCGAGGATCATCCTTTCGCCTGGCAAATTCTGATTGCTTCTCCTTGATCTGCCTCAGGTACTGGAGGTCTTCCGGGGTACCCACTCTCTGCAATGCTCTAACTATAATCCTCAGAAGGGTTATGAGAAAATCGATGTCTTCTCGGCTCTTCTTCAGGCCGTACACCTGACCGCGTGGATCGCCATACGCCTGGACAGCATTTCTAAGCACATGACCGGCGATGGGAGGGTTGAGTATGGAAAGGAATATGTATATTTCTCGTTCAAGTGACAGCAGGTATTTTGCGGACAGGTCTTCATCCTCGGAAGTGAACCCCCAGAGCGCTTGTTTGGTATCTGTGTGAATTGTCTCGACCTTCCTGATGAAGTCATCTCGTCCCTGCGTTACGGCATCTGAGGCGGCTTTGATAGCCTCTTCATTAATATTGTCTTCTACGAGGAGCACTTCTTCAGGTGTTATTTCAATCTCGGTCCCCATTTCCCAGTTTTCTTTTCGGAGCAATATAGTCGCCAGCATGATTGCATTCCTGTCTGAGGAAAGGGCCTCTGTGGGGTTGCTGACAAAATCTTCCAGAAGCTTCTTCATACCCTCTTCTGGATGATCCAACTTGGGAATCAGAAACTGGAGGGCATTCAAGAAGGCTACACGATCGCTTTTTCTGCTCATCTCTTTCAGGTAAACCCACAAGAAAAAGAATATATTCGCGCCGTATCTTGCGAACTCGGGGATTCTGTCTTCAAATTCCTTTCTCAGAAAGCCACCCTTTTCGTCAAACAATGCCTCTATATTTTGAACCAGGCGGGGAGCGTCTTCCAGAGAAATGCTAAACATCCTTGCAATAGTATCGTAATCGTGCTCATCAAAGCGAACCCGCTGCGTCATTATTGCTATTAGTTTTTTTCTGGTCTGTGAGCGGCCCTTGAAGAACTTCACAAGGTCGATTATCTTGTCATGGACTTTCGCCGAAAAGGGTTCTTCACCGGGTCTGCTCGCTTCTAGGAGGTTCCCGTTGATAGTCAGGTCGTCAAGGAGTTCATCCTTCAAAGGATCCAGCCTGTCTTCCACATTGTCGAGGAGTTCGTTTTCAACGTCTTCTCCTTTATCACGACTCTCGATCTCCTCTAATATCCCGGTGATTTTTTGAAGACTCACTCCAATGTCGCAAGGCGAAAAGGTGTTGAAATCTCCCTCATACAAGGTGTTGATGATTTGTACGGCTTCCTGAGAAGGGCCGCCAAACTTCTCAAATATGGCATTGACCAGTTGCATCTTTTGTTTTTGGAGGATTTCCTGGTCACTCGAAAGCATGAGCCATTTGACGTTGTTGACCTCAATTGGCGGCTTGACGAATCTGTCTTTGAATTGCTCGCTGCCAAAAATCGCATTGAACACGTTTGTGACGTCACATAAAGGGATGTCTTCACTCTCATCTTCTATGAAGTTGTCTGCTTCTTGCACCAGTGTCTTCATAGCAGTCTCGCCCAAGCGATTCAGGCCGGCCAACATAGTCAGGTTCGGATCGAATTGGTCATCCTGATCAGATATCAAAGGAACCTGAATATCCTTCCCTTCGTGGACAAGCACTATGGGGCTGCCCTCTTTGACCGCCTGGTAATATTGGTACAAGACCTCAATGCACGGCTCCAGAGACTCCATACCCTCCTGCCTGCTCTGAGGGACCCTGATAAAGAGTGTCGTGATATTGTTGGCCCGAAAGACACTAAACGCCTCAATGAGTTGGGAATACAGATGCGGATGGGTGTCTTGTTGACGCCTGGACAGAGCCAGTGCAGATTCGTGGGTAATGATGAGGTCTCCAAACGATACTAAATAGTCAAGCTCAACAGGCTTTATGTCGCTACTGAAAAGCCCTCGGTACCTGATCAAAATCTGCCCATCGTGATCGGGCATTTCAGAGAGCTTTTTGACTGTTTCAACAATGCGGCTGATATGCTCTTCCGCAGTCTGGCGCTCTTTGAACAACTTGTGATCGAGAAAACCAGCACAGATCCCACGAACCAGTTCTCCCAAAAGGATCCTCCAGGGATCAGACTGTGCCTGTTCATCCTGGTAGGCCTTGGCAATCTCACCGATTATGCTGAGTGTCTCTCGCTTTTCTATACCGCCAAGCTGCTTAAACAGCGCTTCGGCTTCTTTGTCCAGCGTTGTTGAATTTTCGTCCATAGAATTCTACCCCGATTCTTTACGTTGAAACCCTACTCTCAATCCATACAAAAATCAAGCCCTATGTCATCATAATAGAGGCCTATTACTTTTTCTTGCCCTTGCGTCTCGACCTTCGGGCATCTCTCTTCCAGGCAATTTCCTTCTTGAGCCCTTTTCGCTTCAATGACTGTTTCTGAAGAGCCTGGGAGCGTTTCACGTCCAGGGCAAAACTGCCTGGCAGCTCCTCGGATGTTGCAGCCGGCTCTTTTTTGGGTATAGGGGCTTCCTTCTTCTTTTCTTGTGGAAGGGGTGGCCCCGTGAAATAACTCACAGGGACATGATCGGTCATGTAGATGACTTCACCGTATTTTGAAAATCTCACGCCTGCTTCAAAACTCCTTCGTGCTTGCACGGTCAACAACACTGGTTCCGAATCTCTGCGCTTTCCAATGCGCTGTGCCAAGTCCCGGGTTGTGGTCAGGAAGACCCGGGGTTGTCCTAACGGCAAAATGCCATGCTCACAAACAACAGGATAGGCCCTGCGACGCACGGGGTGATAAAGAAGCTTTGGGGGTGCTACGCCATCTTCAGGTTGTGGGGTCTTATCGCGGAAAACGGCCCGGATGTTCTCATTTTCTGCAATGAAGGGCTTTTCGCCGGAAGCAACGAGGACCTCTTGGATGTGGGATTTCCTTACATATCCCCATCCGGGTTCCTCTGAAATTGCCTTGAGCAGATCCTTGAGGCGGACAAACCCCTGATCGTCCAACACCAGTCCAAACTCATCGGGGCGTCGCCCCAGGATGTAGGCCATTAATTTGTGAAGCTGCTTGGAGTTCTTTTGTGTGACCATTGTAGACGTTTTTATAGCCAAAATTATGCTTATTATCAATAGCCGAGAGACCGACTCTCTTTGGTTTTGAAACGCCAGAGGGTATGCTGTCGTCATCAGACTCGATGGGGGTGAAGCCAAAATGGGTGGGGCGTGTCGGCGCTTTGCGGCAGGAAGGTTCAATCACTGCAAAGTCGGAAAAACATGGGGGGATCCATCAAGGAGTTAAGAAGGCACGCCTACGCATCGAACGAGGAAAACCTTGGGTAGAACAGTAGGAGGAGCCGACATTTCGTCCGTGAAGACACCCAGCATGTTTTCGGCTATCCTGTCATGGTCTATTATGTAATCTCCCCTTTGAATCTCTTCTTGGATGGCACGGACCTTGTCAAACCTGATGTCTGGTCCAAATTCGATGACCCCTCTCCTCTTCCAAGGATTATAGGCGGTATCATCGACGCATTTGTTTATCCGGTACCCAATAACGTAAGTCTTCATGAACAGACCCCTGTATGCAATGCAATCATTTAGTTATCCGCTCTGGTCTCCGTGTTTTCTTGCTGCCGATTTTTCAGCAATCCGGAATTCCCGATAGAGATGGTTTTTGTTACCTCCCGTTTTTCTTTATCGATGAACTTGAAAACCAGTTCGGCATCTTCTTTCTTCATCGAAGTGCCATTTCCGCCTTGATGCCCAACTTGCGTGCGGTTCTCCCTTTGCGCATCATCGCGCGGGCTCTTAAGGATTATCCTATCGACAATGTCCGATGTTACCTTGTCAATTACAGCTTTTCGCCTTGCCCGAGCAAAGATGTTAACACAGGCTAAACATCTCTGCTTCGCGTCGCCCTTTTTGTGGCGACGTCGCGTGCCTTTGCCCAGTCGTGCAATGTATGTTCTAAGGACATTATGTATGTGATAGGTGGTTACAGTCATAGGGACTCATCCTCACTCTTTCTTTCGGACAATTACGGAAAAACTTTAGGAAAAAAGTAATTTCTCTCTCGAACCGCAAAAGGGGGTATATTTCCTTGCCTGCTTTCCCTTCGGGAGACAGTGAAGTGGGCAATGGCCCTCCATCTTTTTCCTTGACACCAAGGATAAGAAGTGGCATTTTCTGATGCACACGTGGAGAATAGTATGGACATTAGAAGGTACAAACAGATGGGCATATTTACTTGCTACTATTATTATTGGCACTATGGACAGGTCTGCCCATGGCTTGACGGGAGGATATCTTAGAAAGAAATCAGCCATAAAAACTTTGAGCCGGGGGCAGGCCAGATGACCTGTCCCCGGCTTTTTTATTTTTGATAACGGGCCGCGGCGGCAAAGATCACCGCGGCCCATTCTATTTCGTGTCAGGGAGGTTGACCGATGATTATTGTCATGAAGAATAAGGCCGATGAGAAGGCGGTAGAGAAAGTGCTCGAGTGGATAGAAGCGGCAGGGTACAAAGCACACGTATCTAAAGGTGTAGAAAGGACCATTATCGGAGCTATCGGGGATGAGCGGGGAAAGGTCTTTCTGAAAGCCGTAGAAACTTGGCCGGGGGTTGAAAAGGTTATGCCCATCTTGCAGCCGTACAAGCTTGCAAGCAGGGAGACCAAGCAGGGGGATACCGTGATCACGGTCGGAGATGTAGAGATAGGTGGGCCGAAATGCGTGGTCATTGCAGGGCCGTGCGCCGTGGAGAGCTCTGAACAGCTTATGGAGGCCGCCTCTGTTGTAAAAAAAGGAGGCGCATCTATGCTGAGAGGAGGGGCTTTTAAACCAAGGACATCTCCATACAGTTTTCAGGGGCTGGGAGAAGAGGGGCTGAAAATCCTTGCCAAGGCTCGGGAGAAAACAGGCCTCCCCGTGGTTACCGAAGTCATGAGGGCCTCGGATATAGAACTTATTGAGGGTTATGCCGACGTGCTTCAAGTGGGGGCCAGGAACGTCCAGAACTTTGCGCTCCTGAAGGCCGTGGGGCAGGCGAAGAAGCCTGTGCTCTTAAAAAGAGGAATGATGACCACACTGGAAGAACTCCTCATGTCCGCAGAGTACATCTTGGCATCTGGCAACGCTAATGTGATACTTTGCGAGCGGGGTATTCGCACCTTTGAAACCGCAATGCGTAACACCCTTGATATCAGTGCGGTACCGGTGCTAAAGGATAAGACACACCTGCCAGTCATTGTTGATCCCAGTCATGCTATCGGCAAGTGGAAGTTCGTACTCCCCCTGGCCAAGGCCGCTGTTGCAGTTGGAGCCGATGGTTTGATGATAGAAGTCCATCCGGACCCCCAGCACGCATTGTCAGACGGCCCTCAGTCCCTGAAGCCTGAAAGATTCTACGATCTCATGCGCGAAATTGAATCGATTGCAAAGATCGTCAGAAAGGGGTATGCAGAAGCTCATGGAGCGCATTAGGGTGCATCTGGAAAAGTCTTGCAAGGATTCATATGATATTCTTATCGGTGAAGATGTCATGGGCCGCGCGGAATTGGTCACCAAGATCAAGAATCATGCAGACAGGTACGTGATCGTTACAGACTCAGATGTCAACCCGCTATTTGGAGAAGTGGTAAAGGAGAAATTGAAGGAGACGGCCCTCCCTGTTGATATCATCGAAATACCCGCTGGTGAGGCTTCGAAATCACTCAATACCGTCCTTGAAGTGGCAAAGCAACTTGTTGAGCTAAGGGTGAGCCGGAAATCGCTGCTTATTGCCCTGGGTGGCGGAGTGGTGGGCGATGTGACGGGCTTCATCGCATCCAT
The DNA here is from genome assembly GCA_030145395.1 of Desulfobacteria bacterium. GTDB lineage: Bacteria > Desulfobacterota > Desulfobacteria > Desulfobacterales. The sequence continues at coordinate 7,007 of JAQYVR010000140.1, read as the reverse complement.
ATACATGAGGTCGATTCCCTATGTTCAGATTCCCACAACACTTCTTGCCCAGGTGGACAGCAGCGTGGGTGGAAAGACCGGGGTGGATCTTCCTGAGGGCAAGAATCTTTTAGGGACATTCTATCAGCCAAAGGCTGTTTACGTAGACCTGTCATTCCTCAAAACGCTTTCGGATAAGGATTTTGCCAATGGGTTGGCCGAGATAATAAAATACGGCATAATAGGAAGTCACGATCTGTTCGAACTCCTTGAGCTCGAAAAAGACGGGATCAAAAAGCGTAGTCCTTCTCTGATGAAAAGCTTGATTGCACGTTCCTGCAAGATAAAGGCAGACATTGTGGAGATGGACGAAAAAGAACTCGGCTTGAGGCGTATTCTCAATTTTGGCCATACTCTGGGGCATGCACTCGAGGCGTCGTCGGGTTATAGCCTTTTCCATGGCGAGGCGGTCTCGATCGGAATGGTGGGTGCTGCAAAGATTTCCCACAAGCTGAATTACCTGGATGGGGATTCCTGTACAAGGATCATTGACCTGATCAAAGAGTACGAGCTTCCTGTCAAGATTCCGGCAGGCATGGAGACATCCCGGATCGTGGCGTTCATGGAGACCGACAAAAAAGTCGTTGCAGGGCGGCTTCACTTTGTGCTGGTAAAAGAGATAGGCGTCCCTTTTGTAACGCCCGATATCCCTTCGGATGTCGTGGTGGAGACCATTGAGGAGCTTCGGGGATGAGCAAAGATGCCTTAGACAGGCTGAGACGCAGGATAGAAGATCTGGACGGCGCCCTTCTAAAGCTTTTGAACCAGCGGGCAGAGGTTTCTTCCGAGATTGGCCAACTGAAGGGCAAAGACGGTCTCAGTATCTATGACCATAGCAGGGAAGAGTTGATATTCAGGTATCTCGCCCAGCACAACGAGGGCCCTCTCAACACTTCGGAAGTCAGCAGAATATTTGGCGAGATAATCTCGATTTCAAGAGAATTGCAGTCTAATATAAGGGGAGACGACTCTGAACCTCATATAAGATCGGCTGCTGACAGTGACGCGGGCATGCTGAGTGGACATACCTCCGTTTATGGTATTCTGGGAAACCCCGTAGCACACAGCATGAGCCCCCTGATGCACAATGCTGCATTCAGATTCCTGGGCATAGATGCTATCTACCTCCCCTTTGAGGTGCAAGAACTGCAAGGCGCCGTGGCCGGAATGAAGGCCCTTGGAATCAAGGGGGCAAGCGTGACTCATCCCTTCAAGAGAGAGATATCTGCATTAATCGATAAAGTTGATGATACGGCCGAAAGAATTGGGGCCGTCAACACCTTGGTCTTTGGAACAGAAGGGGTGCGGGGTACCAATACGGATTGGATTGGAGCCGTCAGGTGTCTTGAGGCATTGCTTCCCATAAAAGATCATAAATTTGTGGTGATCGGTGCAGGGGGAGCCGCAAGGGCTGTCGTTTTTGGCGTAACTACTAAAGGGGGAGAGGCCGTTGTTGTAAACAGATCAGAGAAGAAGGGCCGTGCCTTGGCCGAGGAATTTGATTGTGCCTTTGTTTCCCTTTCTGAAATCGAAAGTGCTCGCGGAGACTGCCTGGTCAATACGACGCCGATAGGCATGTATCCAGAAGAAAACGAGATGCCCGTTCCAAAGGGTGTGCTGGGATCATTTAAGGCGGTGGCGGATGTTATATATAACCCGATTGAGACCATGCTCTTAAGGGAAGCGGAGGCAGCAGGATGCATGGTGGCGAGCGGTTTTGAGATGTTCCTGTTTCAGGGCACGGAACAGTTTCGGATATGGACCGGGAAAGAAGCCCCTGCGGAGCTAATGAAAAACCTCGTCCTGGATAGGCTAAAAGCGCAGTGAATAAATTCGAATATCAAATGACCAAATGCTGAAAACGATGTTCAAATCTAGGCAATATCCCTCGGCTGTCGCCTTCATATTTCAGCCTAACAAGTCATCTTGTTTTGGTTTTTGGGTTTTGGTCATTCGTGCTTGTTTCGAATTTCGTGGTTAGCGCAAGCTTCACTTCGTGTCGGATTTCGAGTTTTGTAATGATATTTCTTTAGTGTGTGGTTGAAGTCGAGGCCGGCGGTTGGCAGGCAAATTGTGAGCTACGTTGGAATAATATGAAGCGGATCAAGCCGATAAGAGAAATCAATACGGTGATCAGCGTCCCCGGCTCCAAGAGCTATACCCAGCGGGCCCTGATAACTTCTGCGCTTGCCACCGGAAGATCTGTCATAAAAGATGCGTTGATTTCGGAAGATACCGAGCATTTGATTGAGGCCCTGAGTGTGCTGGGTGCTAACATTACTCAGCAGGGACACGATTTTGTGGTTGAGGGAACTGGCGGCAAACTGGTTACTCCCCCTTCGCCCCTGTACCTCGGAAACAACGGAACCGGACTCCGGTTTCTTGTAGGCACGGTTTCCATAGGGCACGGCACCTTTGTGCTTGACGGCAACAGGCGCATGCGGCAAAGACCCATCCAGCCCCTTGTGGATGCCCTGAACAAGATGGGTGTTAAGGCTTTCTGCGTCGCAGGCACCGGATGCCCGCCCGTGCAAGTCGAGGCCGAAGGCTTACCGGGCGGGAAGACGCGTCTGGACACGGCGCTCAGCAGTCAGTACGTTTCATCGCTCCTTTTGGCCTCACCTTACGCTCAAGAAGATATCGAGATCGGGATGTCTAGCCTCGTCCCATCTTGGCCGTATATTAAGCTGACGCTGGATGTCATGGCGCACTTTGGCGTCAAGGTCTCGGTCTCTGAAGAAAGATTCTTTCATATTAAGGCCCGTCAAGCCTATCAGCCAAAAGAATATGCGATAGAAGGAGACGTCTCCAGTGCCACCTATTTCATGGCAGCAGCTGCCATTGTTGGTGGAACGATAAGAATACCTAATATCAACGGAAACTCCCTTCAGGGTGATTTGCGCCTATTGGAGATCCTGGAAACAATGGGATGCAAGGTGTCCGCATCTGAAGACGGGATTGAAGTAACCGGGCCGTTATCCAACCAAGAGGATCTTTCCTTTGATTTGAATGATGCGCCAGACATGGTTCCGGCACTGGCTGTGGTCTCTGCCTTCAGGAAGGGAAAGACCATTCTGCAAAATATATTGCATCTTCGGGTTAAGGAATCAGACAGGGTTGCTGCCCTGACACATGAACTAAGAAAGCTCGGTGCACGGGTTGAAAAGAAAGCAGACGGCATGATCATTCAGGGAATCGCTACCCGTGGGGCTGAAATAGATTGTTATGACGATCACCGGATTGCCATGAGTTTTGCCATAGCAGGCCTGGCCATAGAGGGTATTTCAATCAAGGACCCAGGCTGTGTAAAGAAATCGTTCCCTGATTTCTGGGAAAAACTCGATTCACTTGGTTAAATGGTCAATTCGTCAATGAGTTGACTGGGTGGCCGGTTAACGACTCAACCACTTAACTACTCAACTATCCCATGAACATAGTCTTGATCGGATACAGGTGTACTGGGAAAACGTCCGTGGGGCGGGCCCTCTCCAAAAGGCTTGGGAAGGCCTTTTGTGACGCTGATAACTACATAGAAGAGAAGGCCAAGAGAACCATTAGTGATATGGTGGCAAAAGAAGGTTGGGATTTTTTTCGAGCAAAGGAAAAAGAGGCGATCCAAGAGCTGTCGTCTTTTGACGAACACATAATCGGTGCGGGTGGCGGTGCGGTCCTGGACGCTGAAAATGTCGAGAATCTGAAAAAAAATGGCATCATCGTGTTACTTGAGGCAACAACTCAAACCATACTTGAACGAATGCGTTCTGACGAAAAGACCGAAGAGCAAAGACCAAGCCTGACTGGACAAGGCCCATACGAAGAGATAGTTGAGGTGCTGGAACTCAGGAAGCCTTTTTACAGGGGGGCTATGGATTTCTCTGTGGATACGACATCTAAGAGCATTGAGCAGATCCTGGATGAGATCGTCCAGAAACTGGGGGGCTTCGTGAAGTAACGAGGGTTACGTAAACGTTTCGCTCATAACATTGTCCGAATAGCGATCCTGCAATGTTTTGCAGCGACTGTCGGAGGTAACATGGCTGGAAATACGTTTGGACAGATTTTCAAGGTCACGACATGGGGAGAGTCCCACGGCAAGGCTTTAGGTGTGATTGTCGACGGGTGTCCTCCTGGATTGCCCCTTGGGGAATCTGACATTCAGCAAGACCTTGACAGAAGGAGACCGCAAAGCACTCCTTCAAGCACACCCAGGAAGGAGCCGGATCAAGTCCAACTCCTCTCTGGCACATTTGAAGGGGTGACCACGGGAACCCCCATCTCACTCCTTATTCACAACAAGGATGCAGATAGTGAATCGTATGATTCGATCAAGGATCTCTTCAGACCAGGGCACGGTGATTTCACGTATCAGAAGAAATACGGGATACGCGACTACAGGGGTGGCGGAAGGGCCTCTGGAAGGGAAACAGCGGCAAGGGTTGCAGCAGGCGCTATAGCCAGAAAGTTGCTGGACCGAGAGCATATAAGTGTAAAGGCCTATACCTTGGAGCTGGCAGGGGTCAGGGCTGAAAAGATGGCCATGGACGTCATTGACAAGAATCCATTCCTTACCCCGGACCTCGATGCAGCAGACAAAATGCGTGAAAAGATCATGGAAATTAAGAACGCCGGAGATTCAGCCGGGGGGGTCGTGGAAGTGCTTGTTCAGGGCTGCCCGGCTGGATTGGGAGAACCTGTTTTTGACAAACTCGATGCTGAACTGGCAAAGGCGGTTATGAGTATAGGGGCTGTTAAGGCCGTGGAGATTGGTGTGGGATTGGCCGCAGCCCGGCTGTTAGGCTCTGAATGTAATGATGAGATCACGCCCGAAGGATTTGTTACAAACCGTTCCGGGGGCATCCTGGCGGGCATTTCCAATGGTGATGAGATCGTGGTGAGAGCTGCTGTAAAGCCCATTTCCTCCATTGAGAAGGAACAGCGTACGGTGGATGTCAACATGAAACCGACAACGATTTCAGTCAAGGGGAGACACGATGTGTCAGCCGTCCCCAGGATTGTTCCGGTTTGCGAGGCAATGGTGAGGCTTGTGATTGCGGACCATTTCTTGAGGCAAAGGACCCTGGGGTGAACAGACCTATTCTGTCCGACTGCGAACTTGTTTCAGCTCCGCAAAGGTCAAGAAGCTTCAACATACCTGTAGTGCGATCACAGACAACCGTCCACGCACCAGGCGCAAACCAGTATCCACAGGCGAGGACCGTGTGACCGGGTACGAGGCTTTTGTTTTCCGGTCACATAGCACTGTCACTCACGGGTTAAGAGTTGATCGATTTTGAAGTTCATCCGGCGCATCTGAAACTGCATTGCCAGAACCATAAATAGAATGCCAATTGCATCTAAGATAGGCTAAGCCCCTGAACCTATGTTTCACCTGTAGTTTATCCGAATGACCCCTTTTTCTTCGCTCCTAAGTAAAGAGACAGATTTTGCAGTCCACGGCATATTTTAGGAAATCTTCTGCAGTCCACACCACCGCACCATCAATGAGCTTATCCTCGTCGATTTCCATCATGTCAATAGTCATTTTGCACGCAATCAGTTCTACCCCTTCAATTTGGGCCACCTCCTGGAGTTCAGCCAAGCTAGGGATGTTCGCCTTGTCTATTTTCTTCTTCATCATTCCAGTAGCTATCGTGCTCATGCCTGGAATGGCTCCCATGACGCCAGCCGGGACGAACTTGGCCCTTTCCGCCCCTCCTTTGAGCACCAAGTTCAGGCCCATGAAGGAATAAAAAATCTTGCTCTCCATGCCTTGCCGGGCTGCATTGATTCCCAAAACAAGAGCCGGATAAGCCCCATCAAGGGTATCCTTCACACAAATAAAACCTGCTTTTATCTTTTCCTGTTCCATTGCCTGTACCTCCTTGCCATGTATGACGTCGTTGAAAAGCTTTTGTTCATTATTCCATGCCGTAATGCTCTCTACATCTTTTCCTAAAAAGTTTTGTGACAAGAACTCTCTTTGGCCGTCAAGGCAGCGGGGCCTCCGCTATGAAGTATGAAAGAGAGTTCTTGTCATCCCCATCTAAAATCTCCAGGTCAGTCCGAAGTCAAGGCTATCCTCACTGAGGGAGGACTCAAACATGGTCGGCTGGCCCATAGTACCACTTTCTTTAATCGTCTCCTCAAAGGCGTGGACATACCCAAGGTCCAATGAAAATGCGGGTGAGAACTGATAGCCAAATCCCAGCGTCAAGTGGCTTTCCACTATGGCTGGGAACCCGATAATTCTCAATCGTTCGAACCCATAGATACTCCCGTTCCCAGGATCGACCCAACCATTGTGTTCTTTGACGGGATTTTCCCCATAATTGAACCCCGCTCTCAGAAAGAGGTTAGGCATCGCTTCAAACTGAGCACCCACGGCAAAAACCCACTGGTCATCCCAATCAAAATCTTCATATCCCTCGGCATCTGCCCAGTTCAACCACTTGGCATCTGCCTCAAGTAATAGTTGACCACCCATGAGATGGCACGCGACACCAAAGCCCAGTTGTTGTGGGGACTCCAGCTCAAGATCACCTCGATCAAGCGTCACGGGGTGCTGGGTAACATTTTCATGGTCCACTTTCAGCCCCGATATGTATGTGACCCCCAGGGAAAGGGTATCGATAGGCTTGTATATGGCGCCAACCTGAGCACCGAAGCCATAATTATGTGAATTGCCCGATTCCAGGTCGACCGTTGAATAGTTGATATGGGGGGCAAATCCGAGCGAGAGCTGCTGGCTGGGCTGAAAAGCAATGGCCGGGGCAAATTTCATGATTGCCAGGTGTGTATAAGTCCCTGGCCCCCCGTCCAAACTAGTATCTCGGTAATCCACCCCCAGGCCGCTTACGCCATAGGCCGCGATACCGAATCTCCAGGAACGGGGCCCAGTGCCGATAGGAGTGGATATACCTATGGCCGGAATCATGTAAACCTTGTCGTCACTATCGGCTTGGGTGGTG
>JAQYVR010000137.1 GCA_030145395.1 Desulfobacteria bacterium | reverse complement strand
ATTCACAACGATGAATTGATCATACCATACTCCATGTCTGATACGTCATCCGGCATTGCGGTTGTTTCGGTGCAGGATTTGATAGCCAGGCTGTCGGCTTGACGGCCCATTGAATAAGGACGTGCATATGGAAAACATGAAGATAGCGGTTATCGGTAATTACCTGCCCAGGCAGTGCGGGATTGCCACCTTCACCACCGATCTGTGTGATTCTATCGCATGGCGGATGGAGAAGGGCGGTGAACGTCTCACTGTCGTTGCCATGGATGACATTGAAAAGGGCTACCATTATCCGGACCGGGTCGGGTTCCAGGTAAGAGCAACCGTCCAGTCTGATTATATACATGCCGCTGAATTTTTAAATGTCCATAAATTCGATGCCGCGATTCTTCAGCACGAATTCGGCATATTCGGGGGGCAGGACGGTTCCCACATCTTCCATCTGATAAAAAATCTGCGCATGCCGGTGATTGCCACGCTGCATACGGTTCTCAAGAACCCCTCGGACGGGCAGCGCGTCGTCATTCAGGAGTTGGCAAAATATACCGATGCCTTGGTTGTCATGGCCCATAAGGCCCGGATGCTGCTGATGGATTCCTATGGCATTGAAGACTCGAAAATCATCTTTATTCCCCACGGCACCCCGGACGTTCCCTTTGACAATTCCGGTTCAGGTTCATTCAGAACCAAGCTTGGTCTGAGCGGCAGGAAGATTATACTGACCTTCGGCCTGCTGAGCCCCGGCAAAGGGATTGAGGTCATGCTCAATGCCATGCCCGGGATTATAGAGCGTCATCCTGATGTTTCCTATATTGTCCTGGGCGAGACGCACCCTCACATAATAAAAGATACGGGAGATTCCTACCGGCAGAGGCTGTATCAACTGGTCATCCGTCTCGGCATTGACGATCACGTGCTGTTTCACAACCATTTTGTCGATCTGGAGACATTGACTCAATATATGACCAGCGCTGATCTGTATGTCTCCCCCTATCTCAATGAAGAACAGATCGTCTCCGGAACATTGTCGTATGCCGTGGCCATGGGAACGGCCGTGATTTCCACCCCCTACTGGCACGCCCAGGAACTGCTTGCGGAGGGCAGAGGATGCCTGGTTCCTTTCAATGATCCGGTGGCGTTGGCCGAGAAGATCAATCATCTTCTGGACCATGGGGAAGAACGTCATGAGATCAAGAAGAAAAGTTATCAGTTCAGTCGTTCAACGGTCTGGAAAGTCGTGGCCTCGAAGTACCTCGATCTGGTCCGTGAGGTAATAGAACGAACACTTGACCGGCCCATACCGCAATATGCAAAAAGGCCTGATGCCAGGATTCTTGGCGGCCTTCCGGAGATCAACCTTCAACATATGAGGCTCATGACCGATAGTACGGGTATCCTCCAACACGCGAAATATTCCATCCCGGACCGCACACACGGCTACTGCGTGGACGACAATGCCAGGGCGCTCCTTGTCGCCGCCATGTACTATTCTCTCCGCAAGGACAAAGATGTCATCCCCCTGATTCAGACCTATCTCTCTTTTATGCACTACTCTTTCAATCCTGAAAACGGGCGTTTCAGAAATTTCATGTCTTATGACCGGCGGTGGCTCGAAGAGATTGGCAGTGAAGATTCCCATGGGCGCTCCATCTGGGGGATAGGTATTGCCATCAAATATGCCCCCCATGATTCGATCAGGAATATGGCTGTACGGCTTTTTCTGGACGGACTTACGGCAGCGGAAAATTTTCAATCTCCCAGATCATGGGCATTTATCATCATCGGCCTGCATGCCTATATGGAAGTTTTCGGCGGAGATACCACGGCCCGCCGGTTACGCACTCTGCTCGCGGAAAAACTCTTCGGGCTCTTTCAGAAAGGTTCCACTGCGGATTGGCTGTGGTGTGAAGACACGCTTACCTATGCCAACGCCAAATTGCCCCATGCCTTGATCCTTGCCGGGCAATGGATACCCAATCCCGAAATGTTTAAGATGGGCATCCGCTCCCTCTCCTGGCTTCTGGAAAAACAGACCGCTCCGCAAGGTCACCTTTCAATTGTCGGCAATTCGAACTGGCACAGCAGGAACGGCCTCACTTCTACCTTTGATCAACAGCCCATAGAGATAATGTGTTTGATCGACGCCTGTGCCGAAGCCTTCCGTTCGACGGGCGAGACAAAGTGGCTTGACCAGGGGCAGCGTTGTCTTGGCTGGTTTCTGGGCAGTAATGATTTGAACGAACAGATTTACGACTTTAAGACAGGAGGGTGTTGCGACGGTATTCAGGCCACCGGCGTCAACGCAAACCAGGGTGCGGAGTCAACCCTTTCCTGGCTGATCTCTCTCCTCAGCATGTATGAAATCCTGGGGCAGTTGGTCAAAAAATAGGTGTAGAGTAGAGCACTGATGGCAGAAAACATCCCCGAGACTTCCATTAACGCTTCGCCGCCGCGGCTACCGCGTGTCATCAAGGTTCTCCTCTCAACAGTGCCCCCTCGTCGAACCGGCCGTGCGGTTTTCCCGCATCCGGCTCTCCGATGATCGTTCAACCGCAAGCATTCACAAGGAGTTGACGGCTTTCTCATGCAAGTAGATCAGCCCCTTTGTCCGCAACGCCTGATACAGCGAAGGGCCATCGTCTTCACAAAACGACGGAACCGGCATTGGACAAACCAGTCAATCTTCTTGAACGCCACTCGGGGGTAGCCAAAACGGGGGCAAAGGGGACGGGGCAAAGCAAAGGGGACAACCGTATGCCCATGCCTGATCAGGAACTCCCCCATGGGCTTGTGATAGTTCGCGGTCGGTTCCACGCCAAGCTCAATAGCCGACCACGAAAGTGCTTGAGGTTTAAAACTCCCTATGAGGCATTTGAAATGGGGACCGGGTCAGAGTACCAAGAGAAAGTCAATATAAATAATCAGCTCCTTTTGAGACAACACTACCCCCTTACCGGCGCAAGCCGGTTATTTTCAAGCTATTTTACCGAACTCAACAATCACAATTCCCGATATTCAAGGTTTAGTGTAGCCGGTGGCGAACCCTGTCTATAGTGCCCGACTTTGGCAGCCTGGTTTGACTAGATCTCTCGCGATTATGATGATCAGAGT
>JAQYVR010000100.1 GCA_030145395.1 Desulfobacteria bacterium | reverse complement strand
GGCCACCACTGCTGAGGACTTAGAGAACAGGGCCCGAAACGCCCATTCAAATGGCTCCAAGTTAGGTTCTCAGGGATTGTATCTGAGAGCCAGCCTCCTATACGGCCGGGCTTTCCACTCATTCTTTGGGGATGATCCGCGCAAGGCAGCCTCCCATGCCAAAATGGTGAGTTGCTACGAAAGAGTCATGGAATACAGTCCCACACCCATTGAGCGCATTGCGCTCCCCTTTGAGGGCAAAACCATTTACTCCGTCTTGCACCTGCCGAAGGACGCCAAAAATGTGCCCTGCGCCCTGCTTGTTCCGGGTCTCGACATATTTAAGGAGGATCTCCACACGACTGCTCAGAACGAGTACGTGCCACGGGGCATGGCAGCACTCTGTCTTGATAGTCCCGGACAGGGCGAAAGTGGCCTCCATGGCCTTAAGGCAACCATAGACAACTTCGAACGGGCAGCCAAGACTGCGATGGATTCCCTAGAGAGCCGCTCCGAGGTCAACACCAATGAAATTGTCGTTTATGGAATCAGCTGGGGTTCGTACAATAGCTATCGCTTCGCTGCCCACGACAAGAGGGTCAAGGGACTTTGCGCGGCAATGGGATCATATGTGCCTCCTACCAGTGTTTTGCCTGAAGCGCCTCCAATGCTTACGGCCAACTTCATGCATACCACCGGCATCAAGGACAAGGATGAGTTTGACAAACTAGCTCAAGAAATGCACTTGCGCGATGTCGCCCCGAATGTAAAGTGCCCTACAATTCTTCTGAACGGGGAACATGACATCATGTGCCCGCTTGAGACTATCCTCGCCTTCTACGAGAAGCTAAAGTGTCCCAAAGAGATTCGGCTCTTTGAGGACGAGTTCCACTCTCTGGGAGGTGTAGCATTTGAGGTGGTTGCTACTGCGGCAGACTGGCTGCTGGATAAACTACGGGGTAAATATGATCCCCATATGGACAACCGCATATTTGTAAAGTCAGATGGTACTTATTTGAAGGGTTCAGGCAAACCGCCCTGGTGGCCGGTTTAGACATTGATTCACGGTGGGTATAGAACAACCAGATTAGATAGGGAGAGGTGGCTTTCTCTATGAGTTTGGTTAAAGAGCTGGAAGAAGGAAGGAGGAATCGGGGAATGAAATACAAGAAAGCGGATGCAAAGGAATGGGCACGGGGGTTTTTCAGAGGATTGGAGGCCACCATTCTTCCCTCTTTCACCCCGGATGAATTGGCCCTGGATGAAACAGCAGTCCGGCACGACGTGAGGGAACTCATCAAGCATGGGTTTTTTTCTGCTGTAACCGTAAATGATACCGGGACAACCAAGAAGGAAGACAAGCTCTTTGTCCAATGGTGCGTGGACGAGGCAAAGGGGAGGATCGGAATCGGCTTATCTCTTCGTTATCCAACGCTCAAGGACAACATGGAGATGGCCAAATTTGCCGAAGAAGTAGGCTGTGATACGATCTTTGTTTGCTATCCCCCTAATTTCCATCCAAAGACTATGGACGAGGTATTTGAATACACACTGGCAGTCTGCCAGGCCACAAATCTGGCAGCGGAATTATTCCCTTCACACAAGTATGACTTTCCCTTCCCCACTTCATTCCCTCCTCTCTTACTCAAGAGAATGGCCGACATAGAAAATGTCGTGGCCATGAAGATCGGTATCATCGAATATGCGTGGATGGATGAATGCTTCCGCCTTTTTGGAGACAAGATATTGATCAGCCATCCTTTTGACGAGGGATGGCCCATTTTCATCCGGAAATATGGGATGCAGTGGTCCGGCTCCGCACCCTGGCAAGTCTTCCAGACGCCGGACGACCCCAGGCAGGTGCGCCTGTTCGGTCTCATTCAGGAAGACAGGATGGATGAGGCTATGGAATTATACTGGAAAATGGATCTCCTGAGGATTTACTTTATGAATTCCATGCAGAGCCTGATCGGCAAGGCGGGAATCTACAACTACCAGATGTGGAAGTACATGGAAGGCTTGGTGGGAATGTCTGGAGGAGAAATGAGGTATCCCAAGGCCCAATTCCTGGATCGGGATAAGAAAAGGGCCAGGAATGCCATGCTCGCGTCAGGCCTCAAGATCGTCGAAGGGCGATGATCGTTATAGCGGGAAACCAGTGGAATCAACCAGTTCGATCCAGACCCCGCGAGTTTCTCGCGGTTGAAGCCAAGCCGCCCTAACGGAATCTTTTTCAGGTAAGGTATATGGCCCTTCCTCATCCACGGAAAATCCTTTTTCCTTTATTGCTTGAAGGTCGTCATCATAGGTGTTGGTGAAGAAACTAAGGTGGAACAGTCCCTCTCCCTTGTCTCGGAGAAATCTCCCAAAACGGTCTTCACTCTGACTTGGTTCCATCAATAGAAGTACCAATGCCGACGGGCCTTCACTATGAAGAAAAACCTTCTTCATCCCGTAGCTTTCATAAATCCCCTCGCTCTTCAGACCAAGCGTATCGCAATATAAATCTGCTGCATCCTCTATGCTGCTGACTACTACTCCCACGTGATGAAGTGTGATCATTCCCTTCGCCTCCATTCGTCGTTTTGTGATTGTTCGTTACACCTCATTGCTGTCCAAGAAAGATGTAAAACGCATCTTATTAGACTTAACGGTTTAATTTGACACAGTTCCTTGATTTGATCGGTGTTCAGGTTCTATTTTCACCTCAGAACAAGGGGACCGGGGGTCTCTTTTCAAGCCTCACACCCACATGACTCCTCTGCCTCTTACCGCGACTCATCCGGCGCTCAGAACGCCCCGGACAGGCACAGAAAAGGCCCTTGGCTCAAAAAAAACGATTCCAGCGGGCGGACCTGCCATCTATGCAAGGATTAGGTGCCGTTCCACCACCTCCGGACAAATGGTGTGAGTTTGAAAAGAAACCCCCAGTCCCCTTAAACCCAACACCGTTTTTGGACAAGAGTGGTTACACCTGTACCCATAATTCGACCCTGCAGCCTTCCGTCTGGGCCGCCTTGGAGAGCAGGATGTCCATTATGGTGCCAGTCCTCCTATGTGTTTCGGGGCTTTTCTTGCATCAATGAGGGCGATCCAAAGCCCTCGAGTATCCTCGGGCTGAAGGAAAGCTTCCCTAAGCGTATAGCCGGGAAACGGTTTCGTGGTTTCCTCCAGCATCAGATTGAAGCCCTTTTCTTTCAACATCTTGACCTCTTCATCATAATTGTCGGTAAAGATGGCGAGATGGAAAAGGCCCTCACCATGCTCCTTAAGATAACCGTCAAACCAAGTCCCGGGATCGGGTTCCATCAACTCGAGTTCCTTATCTTCTACAGGAATGATGACTGTTTCATTCTCCTTACCGGTGAATGTTTGGATACCTTCATCCGAATGATCCAGACCCAGAATATCACAATATGTTTTGACAGCTTCGTCCATATTCTTTACTACAACGCCCACGTGATGCAGTTTGAACATAATTGTATCCCTCCACTGGTCATCCAACAATTACATTTACTATGCTCTTAACCCTTTGGTTTACCACCCAGAGTGTCGGCAATCCAATCTGACATGTACTCTATGGCCAACGAATTATTGTCCACCTGGCAGTGCTCTACGCCTCCATCAGCGGGAGTAAATACTTTCAACTCTCGCTTTTGGCTGTTTACAGCCTCCTCTATGGTTATCTCCGCATCCCTTGCAGGAGAAAACCGATCGTTTTCGCCGTGTACGATCAAAAACGGGCAGGTTATCTTGTCAGCCACACCTTTCAAGGTCATCTTCTTTGCGATCTCAACCGCTTCCTGAGGCGTATCTTTTCCAAACATCCAGGCGAGTTGGAAGGCAAGGCCCGTTGTCTCTGACTCACCTTTTAGGACAGATGAGAAGAACCATCCAACGTCCCGAGCAATCCCCCATGCTACGCAGCATTTCAGGCGTTTTTCAAATGCTGCAGATCGTGGTGCGTGATAACCGCCCATGCTCAGGCCCATGACGCCTATCCGATCCGGATCCACATCGGAACGGCCCTCTAGATAGTCCACACAGGCACTGGCCGTGAATTCACTCTCCGGGATTGAATACTGGTTCCGAAGACGCAGTGCCTCACCGGCGCCCGGGTTGTCAACGATTAAGACGGAGATGCCACGGCGCCGAAACTCCCGGCGAACAACGAAATACAGTAACTCTTTTATGCTATCACCGCCGTTAAAGAAAATCATGCAGGGTCCTCGACCGCTGTCAGCCGACGGCAGAAAAAGGGCAGGCAAAGATGCACCCTGATATGGTATTTCCACCCGTTCGACACGTTCTCGGCCCAACTCGACTCCTCGGCTAAAGGTGTCGAGTGCTTTCTCATATGCCTGCATCTTTCTGGGGTCCTGGTTGGTCACATGTCTTTCTGCAAGAATGTGATAGCAGGCAGCACTCAGGTACTTTCGCCCGGCGCTGAGATAGTGCCCGGTTTCCTGGTCAAGGGCAGCAAGCCTTTCTGCACGCTCAGCCAGTTTTTCCCAGCCTTCATACCATACCCCCTGAGAGGCTTCTTCAGTTTCTGTTGTCATAGCCTTCAGAGATTGGCAGACTTCATCTATTTCATGAATATTACCGCCCACAAGCAAAGCGATAGCCACTGACTGGCTCCAACCATAGTTTTCGGGGAAGTACTCAAACATATTCAGACCTCCTTTGCAGATTTACATTAACGATCACAATACCCAGTTTCGGTCGAATTCTCTCTCTTCAAAGTGGATATCTGTTTTGGAAAAGCCCAAAACACCATCATACCGCTTCAGAATCCGCTTGAAAATGCACAGCGAGCGCATTCTCCCGTTCAGAGAGCGGGGGTTAGCGAGCGAATTACAATAGAAAAACTTCCTTACATTTGGGAGATTGTCCGGACTTCGCCCGGACTCCCCACCCTTTGGGTGGGTCCCCGGTTTCCCTGCGAGCTTGTCGGAGCATTGCGGCCTGCCCTGAACTTGTCGAAGCGGAGATCCCGCCCAGTGGGGGCGGGGCTGCAGGGATCTTCAATCCAACTTTTTCGTACGTTTTGAAAGTATCTCTCTTACCAGATCTTTGCAAGTCATTTCTTGCTCATCGTGCGACATAATTCGAGACCAATGTGATCAATTCTGAACAAGGTGGAGCCCATGAATAAACGAGCTTTTCGAGAGTATCACAACCAATATTTCCTGTTTGGCAGTTAAGCGACACAATCAAAGGCAAGGGCGTATATTATTTCCTCCCTTTGAAGACAGGTTTCCTTTTCTCACTGAAGGCCCGCATCCCCTCTTCAAAGTCCTCTGTGGTTGCATTAACAACAGCTGACATGATCTCCAATTCCTTGGCAGTATCGAAATCAGTTTCAAATGCTCGGTTTATTAACATCTTTGCAATTCTAAGTGCCACAGGGCTTTTCTCGGCCAATGTGGTTGCCAATTCATTTGTCGCAGCTTCAAGCTGATCAAGGGGGACCACACGATTCACCAACCCGATTCTTTCTGCCTCCTGGGCTGAAAGCCATTTCCCGGTGAAAATAATCTCTTTTGCCTTTCTGATGCCAACTACCCTAGGCGTCCTCTGGGTGCTACCACCGGGACCGACCAGGCCAAAGTTAATGTGCTGATCGCCTATGATAGCCTCCTGCGAAGCGATTACGAGATCACACGCGAGCATTATTTCAAACCCACCCGCCAGAGCGAAGCCGTTCACTGAAGCTATCACAGGTTTGCTCAGGCGTGCAATCACATCAGTCACCGTGTCGTTGATGAAACGAAACAGTTCTTGCTGTTCCCACGAACTCCTCACTTCTTCCTGCATGAATTTCAGGTCTATCCCCGTACAGAAGGCCTTTCCCTTTCCTGCGATGACAACTACCCTTATTGCATTGTCTTCTTTGGCGTCATCCAGGGCGTACCCCATTTCCTGAACCATAGTCCGGTTCATGGCATTGTACTTTTCATGCCGGTTCAGAATGATTTTCGCTATGCCATTTTTCTTTTCGTAAATAACACTTTCGTAATTCATGGATCGTCCCTCTCTTGTGACAATATAAGTTATAAGAACTCAGCAAAATTATTGTTCAAGCGTTTTTTCAATATCATAAAATCACGAAAG
Source organism: Desulfobacteria bacterium (assembly GCA_030145395.1). GTDB lineage: Bacteria > Desulfobacterota > Desulfobacteria > Desulfobacterales. The sequence goes on along the minus strand of JAQYVR010000100.1, from coordinate 2,797 downwards.
ATACGAGTATTTAACACGCATAGTATCAGCATTCCTTACGGAACCTAATGTGGAAGCGTGAATTCGACAAGAATGTTCACTAAGTTAAGCCCACCTCAAGAAAAGCCCTCTTTGTCTGGCAGGCGGTTGAAGATTGGCTCCACAGCAATCCAACGGGAGCACAGACACATCATTCCATTGAACAAAAGACGTTGATCAATATATGAGCGTTATTCCGTTGACACCTTCTTCTTCCAATGCTACCAAAATCAGGTGACATTCGACCGGAAAGGGGGGATGAGAAAGGCGGAAAGGAGTTCATGTGAAACAGACAGATGTCGTAGAAATTTCCGATTACCGTAGTGAAAAGAAAAACACAAGAAAGCGGGAGCGCCTGAACAAAGGCAGAAAGGGCAGGGTTTACAGTCGTGTCAAGAGCAAAAAATGTGAAGACTAACGATGGTTCAATCTGCCAGCTCTATTGGTAAACATCGATAAGAGGGGAAGAGATGGATTTTGAATTGAACAGAGATCAGATTGAGATACAGAAGGCGGCAAGGGAATTCGCCAAAGGGGAGTTTGAAAAGGAGATTGCTATTGAACATGAGACATCCCATACATTTCCTTCCAAGATCTGGAAAAAGGCCTGTGAATTAGGTTTTACAGGCATCCACTTTCCTGAAAGCTACGGCGGACAGGAGTATGGTCTACTGGAAAATGTCCTCGTGACGGAAGAGTTCTGCCGTCAGGATTCAGGCATTGGGATCGCCATCACCCTTGCCGACTTCGCATCTGAAATTATTCTAAAATTCGGGAACGAAGAGCAGAAGAAGACATACCTTGTCCCGATCACACAAGGCGAGGCCATATCCTGTGGTGGATTTACTGAGCCGGACCACGGGAGTGACATCACCTTTCTCAACACTTCCGCCAGGAAAGAAGGCGATGAATATGTGATAAACGGGGTAAAGACCTTTATTACGAACGGGACGATCGGCAGTTTCGTCCTGCTCCTCTGCCAGACAGATGCTGAGGCAGACCCCACCTACCGCGGCCAGTCGATTATCATCGTTGAGACGGACAGAGACGGCTTCACTGCGGCTAGCGTGGGCGAAAAGATGGGGATTAAGATGTCGCCCACTGCAGAACTCTCTCTAAATGATGTACGGGTCCCGGCATCTAACTTGGTAGGTGAAGAGAATAGGGGCTTCTACCAGACCCTAGAGTTCTTTGATGAGAGCAGAATTGAGATAGCTGCCCAGGCACTCGGGATTGCCCAGGGTGCCTTTGATCGAGCGCTGGCATACACCAAGGAGCGCAGACAATTCGGGAAAAAGCTGGCAGAATTTCAGGTGACGCAGCACAAGCTGGCAGACATGGCGACCGGAATCGAGACGGCAAGGCTTTTGGTTTACAAGGCTGCATGGAACTATGATCAGGGCAGGATAGATCCCAAGCTGACCTCCATGGCAAAGATGTACGCCGGGCGAATGGCTGTTGAGGTTGCCGATGAGGCGATTCAACTCTTTGGAGGATATTGATATATGCTTGAATATGAGGTCGAACGCTTCTATAGGGATGCGAGAATCATGGAGATCTATGAAGGGACAAAAGAGATCCAGAAAAACACAATTGCAAGCGCGTTATTGGGAAAGCTTTAGACCTAATAATATATACAGATTCAGGTTTTGGGGTGCCGGATTCAAGAAGAAGGGGGAGACGATCTTCAGCACCACCTTGTCCCCCGGTATGGACAAAAGGTCTTCATCTGATGGGTGTGTGTCCTTGAGCAACAAATGGGTGCGTGGCGGTGTTTCCGCGCCGGAGTTCTTTAGTAACTCATAAGTCTCATATTCAAACAAAGAATTCCGGCCTTCATTGGCTGCCTCGGTGAACAAGCGTGTAATGGATTCAAAATCGATGGTTATGTTTACCATTGGATCATTGTGAGTCGGCATTCGCTGCTGCCCTCATTCCCCTTTCGAAGCATTTCAAATTGGCCGCCACAAGGGCTTTTTTGGTTGTCGTTTCAATGGCCGTGCGAAGGGCGGCCTCTGATATGGGGATGTCCCCGACAGCGACTAGGGCTCCCAGCATCACCATGTTGACACCCAAAGGGTTATTGGCGGCTTTGGCTTCGGCCATTGCGTCAAAAGCGACAACCGTTCTGACCTTGGATCTGAGGTAATCCAGAATTTCATTCGTTTCAGGGTAAATCCCTGCGCCAATGGAAACGGTAAAGGGTTGGATTTTGGCCAGCGAGGTGATCACCACGGTATTCTCATTGGCTTTTTCCAGCACGCGTAAAGATTCCAGAGGTTCGAAGGCCGAGATGACATCCGCTTCTCCATCTGAAATGATGGGGCTTTGGGCACCGATGACTGCGGTGGACTCCACGACTCCACCGCGTTGTGCCATGCCGTGGGTTTCACTGATGCTTATGGGCACACCGGAAACCAGAGCCGCCTCTCCCAACAGCTTGGTGGCCAAAATATTGCCCTGTCCACCCACGCCGACAAAAAATACTCGTTTGATTTGCATGCGATCCTCCTAATCCTTGGCGGGGCGAATGGCGCCTTCCGGACAAACTTGAGCGCAGACTGCGCAACCGATACACAATTCGGGATTGATACCCACTTTTTGATTTTCAATATAAAAGGCCGGGCAGGCGAATTCAGTGATGCACTTGCGATGAAATGGGCATTTTTCCCGGTTGACCGTGAAGACCTTTTTGGTTTTCTTTTACAAGCGTCTCATATGCAAAGGACAAGGTTCGCGTGAGATGATGACCGAAACGCCTTCATTGTCCAACGCCTCT
>JAQYVR010000076.1 GCA_030145395.1 Desulfobacteria bacterium | reverse complement strand
ATGGCACAGTCGCTCACGTGGCCCGACATCTTGGCAGTCTGCCATCTCGGCACAAACTCGGAGCCGCTCCAGGAAAGAACCACCGTGCGACCGCTGGAAAACTTTCGGAGACGGGCAAAAAATCTTCCTAAGGGGCCCTCGTTACTGGCTACGATCACTTCATACTTGCCGTCTCCGTTGACGTCACGGACAAAGATCCGCTGGGGAAGATAGAGACGGTCCATGTTGTCCCCGACGGAGTCCATGGGGAACTCAAGGTAATTCATACTGCCACCGTAAGGCTCATCGCTCTTCCATTGCTCCTCGCCGGAACGGGAAAAAAGACGTATGTGGTCCCCTTCGTCAAAGGCAACGATCATTTGCTCCCCCGTATTCATGACGTCACCCACGGCAAACCCAAAAATGTTTATCCCTTTTGGCAACGTCAAACGCTCTCCAGGTCCGTATTCGCCATCACGCCAGGTTAATTGATAGACCCCAGGTACAAACAGCACGTCCATCTTCCGCTTCTGCCCGAGCAGCACAAGACCCTGGTCCGGCATATCGATCGCCCTGTAATACCAGGGCTCTCCCTCGCTGACCGTTTCAAAGCCGTCCCCGTCCCATTCCAGTACAAATGAATTCAGGCTTTGTCCAGCCCCCTTGAGGCTTGTAACAAAGATCTCTGCAGGGCCGTTGCCATTTATGTCGGCCACGTCAACGGCGATCAACCTGTGATTTCTCTTGCCTGCTATTTCCTTTATCTTCAGAAAGCGCTTGTTCTCAAACCTGTACACATGAACCTGTCGATCATCGATGAAGACGACTTCTGCGTTGCCGTCCCCATCCACGTCGCCAAGGGCGATACCCTTGATGGCCGCCTTGAAGTCTTGGCTCTTCCAGAACCCCTTTGATATTGTTTCGGCTTGTGAAACGGCACCGGATTCCACGAACCCGCCCACCGCGGCCTGATCTCCGATGCCCTGACCGAGAAGTTTGTCCGGATGGGCATAGATGTCCGGACGCTCTTGGGCCTGTGCCACCTGCTTAGGCACAGCAACGGGGCGTCCAAAAACCTTCTCCTGGATCTCGCTTGCAAGCAGATTGACTTGGGGAATCACGTCATCGATTTCCTTGCTCTGCTTGAAGAAGGTGCGTGTCGGCCTCCCCTGAAAAACATCTACCATCTTACTGTCAAGGCTGATACTGCTGCCGAACATGGTGAGGCTTCCGAACAGAACATGGCTGGCCCCAAGCTTGGCGCCTATAGTTCGCGCAATCTCCTCATTAAGCGGCACAGATATATCCTTGATCGCTTCATTCGTCTCTTCCCTCGCAACAACGACCACTTTATTCTCCCACGATAACCGAGACGCAAGCATGTCCAGGATGCCTTCTTTCAGGAATGAAAGATCCCGATCCGCATTGACCTTGAATGGTACAATCACGACACGTGCAGGCTCGTCCGCCATGACTCCCCCGGCAGCAACAAGGACAAAACAAAACAGCAGTATGAATCCAAAGAGTCGTTTTCCCAATTCAGTCTTCAATTCCAATCCTCCTGCGTTAACCGCTTTTTCATTGAATCTACGGTTCCCTTTCGATACATATGCCAAATCATAAGATTTCGCCGATTCAAGGTCGTGGGTAGAAACAAAGAGCAATCATCATCGATCTTCTTGTACTTCTATGTCTACTGTTATTTTTTCAACAGTTGGTTTTCCATCCTGCATCACAACTAACATGAGACCGTTTTCACCCGCCGGAAGCATACCGGGACTGAAACCACGTTCGCCCGCTGGACGGCTCTCTCTGAGAGGGCTCCATGCTATCAATTTAACGGGCATAATCTCTTTTGAAAAAGTTTGCCCAGGAGTAATGATATCAGGTGGGATTGTCAATTCCTTCACAGTCTTAGGGTCAATACCCTTAAACACAAAAGCGCCACCGATGCGATTATTATGAAAGTATCGCGTCTTGTTCCAGTCAATTTCCAAATCAATATCGGTTCTGTTGGTGACCACAAGGCGAAATGAAACAAAAAAGTTATGGTCTCTAGTGAGTGGCTCTATCTGGGCCTCATAATAAGGATTACTGGAGGTCTGAATAACCGGGCTGCTTGTCCACATTTTTGTTGGGGCACATCCCGCTAACACCAACAAAAGAAGAAGCACCCTTGATCCTGCATTGTTTGTCATCCCAACACCTCAGTGGTATGAAGATCAGAAGACTCGGGGGTCTTAGTGACTTGCTTTTTTTGAACGTCCAATATGGAACAAAGTTGGGTTTGTGTCAAACATTAGTTTGACATTTCATCTTGTGGAAGGTTAGGAATGTTAGCACATTAATGAAAGGGGGAAGACCGTGAAATTAAAAGGGTTGTTTCTGATCTTGGTCGTCTGTTTCATTGCACACGGACTGATACTGCCCGCATCCGCTGATCATAAGAACCCGAAACTGGTACTGCAAATCACGATTGACCAGATGCGTGGCGATTTTCCCATGCGTTATAAAGATCGATTGGGAGAAGGCGGGTTTCAATATCTTATGGAGAAAGGAACCCATTACATAAACGCTCACTTTCAACATGCCGATACAGAGACGCCCATCGGTCATGCAGCGCTGTTCACAGGCACGTACCCCGCGTACAACGGCATTGTCGCCGGCAACTGGTTTGACATGGATAAGGGGCGCGTCATTTACAATTGTGAGGATGACCGTTATCCAATGATCGGGAAAAAACCGGCAAAGGGAAAAGGCAGAGCGCCCACCAATTTATTGTCTTCCACAATTGGCGATGAGCTGGTGATCTCCAACAACAGTCAATCCAGGATGTTCAGCGTGTCG
>JAQYVR010000271.1 GCA_030145395.1 Desulfobacteria bacterium | reverse complement strand
TGACCTGGAGCGAGTCTTGACCAATTCCCTGGACAAAACGCTTGAGGTTATGGAGATGGAGGCAGGTGGGATCTACCTCCTGCGCCAAGACGACCAGGTCTTGGCCATCGCAGCACACAAAGGCCTCGGCACACAGTTTGTAGCTGAAATTGATAATCTCAAGATAGGTGAGGGTCTCTCTGGTCAGGTGGTCCTGACCGGCGAGCCTTTGATTGTCCAGGACCTCTCAAAAGACCCAAGACTGACTCGCTCGGCCGTCAAGGATAGCGGCTTCCAATCTCTAGCCATCGCCCCCTTGGTTTCTAGGGCCAAGGTCTTGGGTACTTTGTTTGTGGTAACGCGCAGAGACAGGGATTTCTCCCAGCAAGATATTGAGCTGCTTATCTCCATCGGCGGTCAGATCGGCATTGCAGTGGGAAACGCCCATCTCTATGAGCAGGCCCAGCAAGTGGCCGTGGTAGAGGAGCGCAGCCGTCTGGCTCGAGAACTACACGATTCGGTTACCCAGTCCTTATATAGTCTAACTCTTTTCTCCGAGGCTGCTCGTCATATAGCTGAGGAAATGGGGGAGGAGAATCTCGAACAGCACATTGGTCAAATTGGGGTAATAGGCCAACATGCCCTCAAAGAAATGCGCCTACTAGTCTACGAGCTGCAACCACCCGAGTTGGAACGGGAAGGCCTTGTCCGTGCCCTTCGGCAGCGCCTGGAGGCCGTTGAAGGGCGTGCAGGAGTGGAGGCTCGCGTGGTGGTGGATGAATTTGTCAAGCTGCCGGCAGGTGTTGAGCAGGAGCTCTACCGCATTGCCCAGGAAGCCTTGAATAATGCCCTGAAGCATGCCGCGGCTGGGTCAGTAGTTGTAGTTCTACGACAGTCAAATGGAAGGATCGAGATGGAAATTGTTGACGATGGCGTTGGATTCAAGCCCGATGCTTTACCTGACCACGGGGGAATGGGGTTGAAGAGTATTCGTGAACGAGCTGAACAATTAGGTGGTGTGGTGACCATTCGTTCAGAGCCAGGTGAAGGAACCAGTGTGAAAGTAAACGTTCAGCATCAAGCAGTCAGCGATCAGAGATCAACAACCGATCCACTAGCATGAACAGGCGGCAGCATAAATACAAGTGGAGGCACCAGAATGAGTGAAAAGGACAAGCCCATTCGCATACTTGTCGCGGATGACCACCAATTGGTGCGCCAGGGATTAATCGCTTTGTTATCCGTCAAACCGGGGGTTAAAGTCGTAGGCCAAGCCGCGGATGGCGTCGAGGCCGTTGAGCTTGCTCACTCGTTGGGCCCGGATATCATCTTGCTAGACCTCCTGATGCCACACAAGTCCGGTATTGAAGCCACCCGTGAAATCAAAGCTGACAATCCCGATGCCCGTATATTGATCATCACCAGTTTCTCCGAGGATGAGAATGTATATCAGGCTATCAAAGCCGGCGCCTTGGGATATCTTTTGAAGGATTCTTCCCCCCAAGAATTAATGCGAGCCATTCATGATGTGTGCGACGGAAGACTGTCTCTGCACCCCAACATCGCCCTGAAACTCATCGAAGAGCTCAACCGACCGGCAGACAGCCAACCGACAGAGGACCCACTGACGGAACGGGAAGTCGAAGTACTAAAACTGGTGGCCAAAGGACGTTCCAACCAGGAGATCGCAAAAGAGTTACTTGTCAGTGAAAGCACGGTGGGCGCCCACGTCAGCAATATCCTCGGCAAATTGCATCTTGCCAATCGCACTCAAGCAGCGCTATATGCGCTAAGAAAAGGGCTCACGGACCTGGCTCCAGAATAGCCTGCCTTCCCTGGTGCTTTGCGGCGGTAGGTACCGTACACGGGTTAGGGTAATAGTGTAAGGCACTAGGTATTCTTGCCAATATCCCCCTAAACATCCTCTCAATACAAGGCCGCTGAAAAGCGGTCTTTCTATTATTTACATTTAAGCTTCTGTCCGATGTGTTTCCGTGCTGATTATGCGATAATATGGACGTAGCAAAAATCAGTCAAAGGACACCAAATTTGGGCACAAAACCAGTGGTATTGATCGTCGCCCCCCCGGGCGATTTACAAGTCGGCCTACAGGCATTGCTGGCGATCCGGCTGGAGGTGGATGTTCTGGTGACTGGCGAAGGGTCGTCTGCATTGCAAGTTATTGAAAGGCACAGCCCAGCCCTGGTCATCCTGGATCACGACCTCCCGAGGAACACTGCTCCAACGATCATTCAGCGTATCAAATCAAGCTGGCCCGATGTCCGTTGCATTGTTCTGGTGAATGATGACGAGGGGCGCCAAAAGGTGCTGGGTACAGGGGCTGATCTTATTGTAATCAAGGGACTGCCAGGCGTCAAGTTGGTCGCAGAGATAGAAAGATTGCTTCATCCGGAGAGGTTAGACCATCCAATGAGCAAAGACTCGGAGAGTGAAACTCAATACCAAGGCTGAAAAAGGTACTCACACTGATTGCCTCAACGGCTTGTCTGGGCCAACCTCATATCTCATCAATGTCTCTGCGAATGAAAACCAAGTAATGGGTACAGTCTTCGCCCCTTGCAGGTTGCGGTGATCCAGGATCTCCATTTATGGCAGGCATCGAAGACGCTGTGGCAGCAAATCTCGATTGAGAAATCTCATCTCAGAATGAAGATGGTTCTTGGACTCCAACTTGGTCTTGGGGCGACGCATATCCAGATGATTGGGAGAAGGCACGATTGGAATGGTCGGGGGTCATCACGTTGGAGAAGTTCTTCATCCTCAAGAGATTCAACCGTATTAAGGGAACCGCATAACAAGACGGCTGCAGGCGACGCTTTACAGCGCGCCTGATCCGCAACGTTAGGTCTTGCAGACTCATAGGATAGACTGTAGTGACCTGTATTGATAATGGCCGGACCAAAGCAACCTTGGAGGAAATCCATGAAAGCGATTGTATGGACAGAATACGGGCCACCGGATGGGCTTCAGCTCAAAGAGGTAGCCAAACCTACTCCCAAGGACAATGAAGTACTGATAAGAATATACGCGACAACAGTAACGGCAGGGGACTGTGAGATGCGAGGGCTCAAATACCCTCTCTCAATGCGGCTCTCCATGCGAATATATGTGGGTCTCATAAGACCTACAAGAATAAAAATCATAGGGCAGGAGCTAGCCGGGGAAATTGAATCAGTAGGCAAAGATGTAAAGCGATTTAAGGAAGGTGACCAAGTGTTCGCACATACCGGTTTTGGTGTGGGCGCATATGCCGAGTACATATGTCGGCCTGAAGAACCTGAAGGGATCCGAGGGGTGCTGGCAAGTAAACCATCCAACATGACCTATGAGGAAGCCGCCGCCGTTCCTCTTGGGGGACTTGAAGCATTGCATTTTCTTAGAAAAGGAAATATCCAGAGTGGGGAAAAGGTTTTGATTAATGGTTCGGGCGGAAGTATAGGTACTTTTGCGGTACAGCTTGCCAAGTACTTTGGGGCTGAAGTGACTGGCGTGGACAGCACGGGGAAATTGGACATGCTGCGCTCGATTGGTGCAGACCAGGTCATTGATTACACTCAAGAAGATTTCACCAAAAGCGGTGAGACCTATGATGTTATTTTTGACGTGGTAGGCAAGAGTTCTTTTTCAGGTAGTATGAGATCGCTAAAGCAAAATGGACGCTATCTTTTAGCTAACCCTGGGCCGGGAGTTCAAAGGCGAAGGCCTTCGAGGAGAAGCAGCAAGAAAGTAGTACTTGGGGGAGCGTCATATAAGACTGAAAATCTAGTTTTCCTCAAAGAGCTTATTGAGGCGGGGAAGATAAAGTCGGTCATAGATAGACGCTATCCGTTGGAACAAACTGCCGACGCTCACAGATATGTCGAAAAAGGGGGCAAAAAGGGGAATGTAGTCATAACTGTGGAACATGGTGACAAAGCCTAACAAAGCGCTGCCCCGCCAAGAACGCGGGATCTTTGACACCCGACCGCTATGAAGCGCAGCAGCATAGTGGCAGGTGCCCTCACTGTAAGCGTAGGATTTCACCAATCTCGGAACAGTCAATAGGGAGGAAATTCGATGACTGCCAAAGAAAAAAGGAATTCAATCAAAAAGACCGCAAGAATTGCAGGAGTCCTGTTTCTAATCACGCTTTTCTTGGCTCCCTTCGCTGAGTTTTTTGTTCGCCAGACCCTTATTGTACCCGGAGATGCCGCAAGAACAGTCAGCAATATCATGGCTTCTGAATCGCTAGTCCGTCTCGGCATTGTGAGCGGTCTAATCTACCAGACGGTCTTTACAGTGTATGTTCTAATTCTATACAAGTTACTCAAGCCAGTTAACAAGAACGTTGCTTCGCTTATGGTGATGTTCTTTCTGATCGGTGTCCCTATCGCGATGCTCAATCTGCTTAACCAATTTGCTGCCCTGCTACTCTTGAGCGGTGCTGATTACTTGAAAGCATTCGCAGCAGATCAGTTGCATGCTCAAGTGATGTTATTCCTTGATTTGCAGGAACATGGAGTTCAGATCGCCTCGGTGTTTTGGGGTCTTTGGCTATTTCCCCTTGGCTATTTGGTTTACAAGTCGGGTTTCCTTCCTAGAGTTTTTGGCATCTTGTTGATGATTGGATGTTTTGGCTATCTGGTAGATTCTTTTGCATTCTTTCTTTTACCCAACTACGAAAACTACGAAGCAATTTTCCTCCCGGCGATCGCCCTCCTAACAATTCCTGGGGAACTGTTACTGGGCTTGTGGCTTTTGATCAAGGGCGTAAACGTCGAAGAGTGGGAAAAACGTGCTCTTGAATCTGCGTAATATGCCCATGCCGAGAAGTTGCGCTGACCCCACGAAACTGGACACTTTTGGAGCCGATTTTAGTGAACATCAGGAGGTAGTTCACGCTCACGCCGCCATCGTTCCTCGAACTCGGTCGGAGTGAGATAGCCCAACGAGGAGTGGATACGCTTGTGCATGTAGGCGTCGTTCAGGAACCGGCCCAGTTGGGATACAGCATCATTGTAGTCCTCGTAATCCGACAGGTCAACTTCCTCCTCTTTGATGGTGCGAATGAGCCGCTCGGCGTAGCCGTTTTGCCAGGCCTCGCCGCTCTCGGCCATGCTGATTTCGGCGTCGACGGCTCGCAGCATCTGGATGTACGCTGTGGCTGCATACTGGATGCCTTGATCCGAATGGTGGATCTCCGGTCTATGCTCGGCCAACGCCCGGTCCAAGGCGATCAGGGTCAACGACTGGTCCAGGCCGCGTCCCAAGTGCCAGCCACGAATGCTGCGCGTGAACACATCCATGATCACGGCCAGGTACACGAACTCGTAGCGCAAGCGAATGTAGGTAATGTCGGAGACCCAGACTTGATCGGGGCGCACGATCTCCAGGTCCTGGACCAGGTTCGGATAGCGTGGGAAATCGTGCTCGCTATTGGTTGTTTTCCGGGCTTTTCGTTTGATTTTAACCTGCAAGCCCATCTCGCCCATCAGTCGCTGGATTCGTTTCTTGTTGACGAGC
>JAQYVR010000270.1 GCA_030145395.1 Desulfobacteria bacterium | reverse complement strand
TGACCTGGAGCGAGTCTTGACCAATTCCCTGGACAAAACGCTTGAGGTTATGGAGATGGAGGCAGGTGGGATCTACCTCCTGCGCCAAGACGACCAGGTCTTGGCCATCGCAGCACACAAAGGCCTCGGCACACAGTTTGTGGCTGCAATTGATAATCTCAAGATAGGTGAGGGTCTCTCTGGTCATGTGCTCCTGACCGGCGAGCCATTGATTGTCCAGGACCTCTCCAAGGATCCAAGACTGACTCGCTCGGCTGTCAAGGATAGCGGTTATCAATCTCTAGCGATCGCCCCCTTGGTTTCGAGGGCCAAGGTCTTGGGTACTTTGTTCGCAGTAACACGCAGAGACAGGGAGTTCTCCCAGCAAGATATCGAGCTGCTTGTCTCCATCGGCGGTCAGATCGGCGTTGCAGTGGGAAACGCCCATCTCTATGAGCAGGCCCAGCAAGTGGCCGTGATGGAGGAACGCAGCCGTCTGGCTCGAGAACTACACGATTCGGTTACTCAGTCCTTATATAGTCTGACTCTTTTTTCCGAGGCCGCTCGTCATATAGCTGAGGAAATGGGGGAGGAAAATCTCGAACAGCACATCGGGCAAATTGGGGTAATAGGCCAACATGCCCTCAAAGAAATGCGCTTATTGGTCTACGAGCTGCAACCACCCGAGTTAGAACGGGAAGGCCTTGTCCGTGCCCTTCGGAAGCGCCTGGAGGCCGTTGAAGGGCGTGCGGGAGTGGAGGCTCGCGTGGTGGTGGATGAATTTGTCAAGCTGCCGGCAGGTGTTGAGCAGGAGCTCTACCGCATTGCCCAGGAAGCCTTGAATAATGCCCTGAAGCATGCCGCGGCTGGGTCAGTAATCGTATATCTTCGACAGTCAAATGGAAGTATCGAGATGGAAATCGTTGACGATGGCGTTGGATTCAAGCCCGATGCTCTAGCTGACCACGGGGGAATGGGGTTGAAGAGCATTCGTGAACGAGCCGAACAATTAGGTGGTATGGTAACCATTCGTTCAGAGCCAGGCAAAGGAACCAGTGTGAAAGTAAACGTTCAGCATGAACGCAAGTGGAGGCACCTGAATGACTAAAAAAGACAGGCCCATTCGCATACTTGTCGCGGATGACCACCAACTGGTGCGCCAGGGATTGATAGCTTTGTTATCCGTCAAACCGGGGGTTGAAGTCGTAGGCGAAGCCGCGGATGGCGTAAAGGCCGTTGAGCTTGGTCACTCGTTGCGACCGGATATCATCTTGCTAGACCTCCTGATGCCACACAAGAGCGGTATTGAAGCCACCCGTGAAATCAAAGCTGACAATCCTGATGCCCGTATATTGATCATCACCAGTTTTTCCGAGGATGAGAATGTATACCAGGCTATCAAAGCCGGCGCTTTGGGATATCTTTTGAAGGATTCTTCCCCTCAGGAATTAATGCAAGCCATTCATGATGTGTGCGACGGAAGACTGTCTCTGCACCCCAACATCGCCTTGAAACTCATCGAAGAGCTTAACCGGCCGGTAGACAGCCAACCGACAGAGGATCCACTGACGGCGCGGGAAGTCGAAGTACTAAAATTAGTGGCCAAAGGACGTTCCAACCTGGAGATCGCCAAAGAGTTAACTGTCAGTGAAAGCACGGTAGGCGCACACGTCAGCAATATCCTCGGCAAATTGCATCTTGCCAATCGCACTCAGGCAGCGCTATATGCGCTTAGAAAAGGGCTCACAGACCTGGCTCCAGATTAGCCTGCCTTCCCTGGCGCTTTGCGGCGGGGTACCCTACGGGTTAGGGTAATAGTGTAGAGCACTAGGTATTTCTACCAGTATCCCCCTGAACATTTTCTCAATAAGGAGACCGCTTTTCAGCAGTCTTTTTATTGTTCACATCTAAGCTTCTAACCGATGTGTTTCCGATTTGATTATGCTATCATATGGACATAGCATAAACTGGTCAAAGGACATGAAATTTGGGCACAATACCCGTGATATTGATCGTCGCCCCCCCAGGCGATCTACAAATTGGCCTACAAGCATTGTTGGCGGCCCGCCTGGAGGTGGATGTTCTGGTGACTGGCGAAGGGTCGTCTGCATTGAAGGTTATTGAAAGGCACAACCCAGCCCTGGTCATCCTGGATCACGACCTCCCGAGGAACACTGCTCCATTGATAAGCCAACGTATCAAATCAAGCTGGCCCGATATCCTTTGCATTGTTCTGGTGAATGATGACGAGGGGCGCCAAAAGGTGCTGGGTGCAGGGGCTGACCTTATTGTAATCAAGGGATTGCCAGGCGTCAAGTTGGTCGCAGAAATAGAAAAATTGCTTCGTCCGGAGAGGTTAGACCATCCAATCAATCATGAACAGAAAACGGAGAAAACCCGATGACTACCAAAGAAAAAATGAACCCAAACAAGACTGCACGAATTGCAGGGGTCCTGTATCTAATCATATTTGGCTTGGGGATCCTCGCACAACTTTTTGTCCGCCAGAGGCTTATTGTGCCCGGAGATGCGGCAACAACAGTCAACAATATCTTGGCTTCGGAATCGCTATTCCGTCTCACACTTGTGAGCGATCTAATCCGCAGCACGTGCTTCATATTGTTGCCTCTAGTCTTGTACAAGTTGCTCAAACCAGTTAACAAAACCATTGCTTTGCTTTTTGTTGTATTCGCTCTTGTCCAAGTCGCTATATCGATGTTCAATATGCTTAACCATTTGGCTGCCCTGCTACTATTGAGCGGTGCTGGCTACTTGACAGCATTCGAAGCAGATCAGTTGCATGCTCAAGTGATGTTCTTTCTTGATTTGCACAACAATGGAGCATTCATTCCCCAGTTTTTGAGCCTTTGGCTACTTCTCGTTGGATATTTGGTTTTCAAGTCGGGTTTCCTGCCCAGAATTCTGGGCATCTTGTTGGTAATTGGTAGTCTTGGCTTATTTATAGATTCTGTTACATTCTTTCTTTTTCCAAACTTTGATGTGACAATTAGTCTATTCACGTTTTTTGGGGAAATAATATTTGCCTTGTGGCTTTTGATCAAGGGCGTAAACGTCGAAGAGTGGGAAAAACGTGCTCTTGAATCTGCGTAATATGCCCATGCCGAGAAGTTCTTGTCGATGGAGCGTCGTCAGTCGGGTGTCAGCAGAGGGGGTCATGCGCTAGCGTCCGATAAGTGCTATACTGGCAGGGCAACCGTGTGGTTGCCCAGTACAAATCGAGCAGGTAAACTGCAAGGAGGAAAGAGATGAACTACGGAAAAGTTCTAACGCGCGCTTGGGAGATCACGTGGCGCTGGAAGATCCTGTGGGTCTTGGGTTTTCTGGCAGCTCTGGGAAGCGGTAGCGGAAGCGGTGGGAGCGGAAGTTCTTCCTTCACCACAAGCGGCAACGAGTTGACGGACTGGTGGGGCTCCA
>JAQYVR010000242.1 GCA_030145395.1 Desulfobacteria bacterium | reverse complement strand
GCCAGGCACCAGCCGCCTAACCGATCGGGTAAGGCTGGCTTAGGTAGTTCAGGGCGATCTTGCATTATTCCTTCTAAAACGTCAATGATCCTCTCACAGGCTAGGGGTCCTTCTCTTGCAGCTAAATGATGTTCAATTAGTTCTTCACGTTCTTCTCCATTAGCAGTTCCCAGTTCCCCGACAAGAATCTTCTCTAAGGTCAGCCGCAACTCCTCAAAGTCGAAGCACTGGTGACTGAGAAGATTGGGTAAGCGGTAAAAGCCGTAGTCGTAGTAATCATTCACCGTCGCCCTGTATGATATGGCCGGAATGCCCATAACGTAGGCCTCCACCCCGGTGGTACAGCCATTATGGATGAGTGCCTTTGTGGCCATCAGCCAAGGGACCACGTTGCCCTCGTTGGTCACCCGTACCCGCTCGCACTGGGCAGCGATTCTGTTATAAATATCTTGACTCTCGGTTGGGTGAGGCCGGACAACGATTGTGTACTTTGGAAAGGCCTCTTCAAGGTCCGGGATGAGGCGCTGAAATTCTTCGAAGATGGCCTGTTTGTGATCTCTGAATCCTTCAGCGAACTCTCGGGTCATGCCTCTCCCGGCTTTACCGAACTTAGGTTCTTCTTTAGGATATTGCGCCGGCTGAAACAGGTTTTGGGCGGGGAAAAAGGCATTTACGTGATTGAAATTTGTATTAATGAGGATGAAATCACCGTGGGCTTTACGGAGTGCTGTAACTTCATTGTCATAAAAAGCACTCATTTCAGGCCGCAGCAAGTCATTACGAGGATTGCCGGTTATATGAATCGGCAATCCGGGTGGAAATTCTGGATACTGACGCCACAGCTCGGCGTTGTCCTCACCCCAGGAGAAAAGATGGGATATATATTGCATTGTTCGGGGAGAAAGACGGCGCGAGAAATACATCTCAGGTGGCAGGTGGACAAGAGCTTCTTCGTCCCAAGTGACGATTGCATGTCCTATCTTGTTCATAATGCGGAACATCTTAAGGTTGCGAACGGTAAAGCTTTTGCAGAGATAAAGACTTCTAGGAAAAGAGGCAATGCGGAAGTCCAGCTCCCGATGTGAACCGATCACCGTGGAAAACCCACGCCTCGCAGCAATACAGGCGAGAAGGAGCTTGGGATCAAGCTCACGCACCTGATTTTCCACTGGGATTAGCAGTGTCGCTTTTGTCGACTTCATGCTCTTATTTGACCTTTATTCAGCCTCTCAAGCCGCAAGTAGCAGCGAATACTAGCCTTAAGAAGTTTGAGTGTCAAGTGTAAGATATTGCTAGCCCTGATATTTCATGAATTGCTGTCGCGAGACCACGAAACTGGGAACCCGCTTGCGGGACTGAGCGGAGCGCAACGAGCGCGAAGAGGATGGGCGTGCCACGCGCAGCACAGGCGCTTGCGCCGCGTGCCGGGCAACCGTCCCGCGGTACCGCGGGATTGGTCCCGAGTCGTACCTTAACGGTACGTCGCAGGGGCCAACACCCGAGGACGCCAGGAAGGACGGCTATATCCATGGTCGCAGCAGGTGATTCGTGAAATATCCGGGCTAGAGTAATTGTCACGAACCGCAAACCTTAGACCTTCAGGACAAGTTCTACAAATCAATTGACATCTTATATGGTATTAAATATATAAGGACACCATAATTGACAGTTGAGGTTGTTTCGCCGGAAAGCTCATGCAGAGGTAAATGAATCCATGAAACTAGTCATTCTTTGTGGAGGTCTTGGCACGCGTTTACGTGAGGAGACCGAGTTTCGCCCCAAGCCTATGGTAAACATTGGTAATCGCCCTATCCTTTGGCACATTATGAAGATTTATGCGCACTACGGATACACCGATTTCGTCCTTGCCTTGGGTTACAAGGGTGAAATGCTTAAGCAGTACTTCTGCCACTATGAGCTGATGAATAATGATCTTACCATCGAGCTCGGGAAGCCGGAGAAGATATGTATTCACCAAAGTCACGACGAAATCGGCTGGCGGATCACTCTGGCGGACACGGGTGAAAAGGCTCTCAAGGGGGCTCGACTCAAAAAGGTCGAAAAATATATTGACGAAGATACGTTCATGGTAACGTACGGCGATGGTCTTGCAAATGTGGATATCAAAGCACTCCTCGATTTCCATAAAAGCCATGGCAAGTTAGCAACTCTTACCGGAATCAGTCCTGCTTCTCGCTTCGGTGAGCTAAGAATCAAAGGCAGCCAAGTGGAAGCTTTCAGCGAAAAACCAACTGATACGGACGGGCTCATTAATGGAGGATTCTTTGTTTTCAACCGGGGTCTCTTCGACTATCTTTCTAGTGATGACGACTGCGATCTGGAAATTGGAGCTCTGGAGAGAATTGCAAGTAAAGGACAACTCATGGTGTTCAAGCATCTGGGTTTTTGGGCATGCATGGATAATCTCAGAGATATGGAATATTTGAATCAACTTTGGGCTGAAGGCAAGGCTGAATGGAAGGTGTGGGGATAGTTGTGCTAAATCGCGGAAGAGAGGTTTTGGAAAGATTTATTGTTTGAGATGTTCCTAAATATGGAGCGGATACTATGAAAATCTTGATAACCGGAAACATGGGATACGTCGGACCCAGCGTCGTGGATTGGTTGCTCGCCACTTACCCCGACGCGGAAATCATCGGCTTGGACATGGGATATTTCGCCCACTGCCTGGCCGGGGTTAAAATGCTTCCGGAGTGCCGCGTCCACAAACAATACTTTGCAGACGTGCGGAACATCCCTGAGGATATATTTACTGACGTTTCCGCAGTCGTCCACTTGGCTGC
>JAQYVR010000224.1 GCA_030145395.1 Desulfobacteria bacterium | reverse complement strand
TTTGAGGATGGTGGCCAAGTTTAACGCGCTGAACGATAAGAGGATATGGCTTGTTGTGGTTGTGATATTCACTTTTGTTGCGCTATATCCGATCTGGTCGGTGCGATTTCTCCCCCTGCAGGACTATCCCGAGCACCTGCTACAGGCACACATGTTTTCTCACCGAAACGATCCGGCCCTCGACTACAATGAGAATTTCGAC
Organism: Desulfobacteria bacterium; assembly: GCA_030145395.1. Taxonomy (GTDB): domain Bacteria; phylum Desulfobacterota; class Desulfobacteria; order Desulfobacterales. The sequence continues at coordinate 7,331 of JAQYVR010000224.1, read as the reverse complement.
TTTAATCTCAGACTGGCGCCCTACGTGACCTTTTATGCAGTATTAATCCCATTGTCTGCGATTCTGCCGATTGAGGTGGCGGGCAAGGTGGCCGTTTCGCTGTATATTTTCGTGATCGCCTTGCTTGTGATAAGATTGAAGCAGCGGTTCAAGACGGACTTTGCGCCCTGGGGCCTCTTGCTTTTTTTCCCGTTTGCATTCAATCAGCAGTACTTCCAGGGAAATACGAACTATTTGTACTCGCTGCCCCTGCTTGTCTTTGCCCTGCTCGATCACGAAGACATCTCCAGAACACCCCTGAGCACCTGGCCATGCTGCAGGCATTTCCTGTGGCAGCTGGCGCTGTTCTTCACGCATCCTCTTACATTTCTGATCTATGTATCATTGGCAGGCTTTAGGGCTGTGTTGTCCTGGCGAAATCGCGTTGAATTAGTTCGAAGTATTATCCCGCCGATGATAGCTGCCGTGCTCTTTTTGCTGTGGTTTATGGTCGAAAACGCGGGTGGTTCAGCCGGACGGATATGGTGGAAGCCTTTCAGTTCCACTCTGGCTTGGTATGGGTATATTTTTACCGGCATGCGTTGGTTCGATGGTGTAGACAAGCTTTCGATAGTCCTGTGGATGGGAATTGGTGCTTTGGGAGTTCATGCTTTTTTCGCGGACAGGCAGGAGGTGGGGAAGTTTTCTATACGATGCCTTGCATTCTTTATCTTGACGACAATTGCAGTATTCGTACTACCCTTTGGAAAAGGCTCCTACTCGTTTATCAGCGTGAGAGTCGCATCAGTTTCCTACTTTCTTCTCGCCATTCTGGTAGGCCGGTTGAAGTTCAAGGGGGTGTGGAGAGGTGTTTTTATTCTCTTTGTTGCAGCGGTCTTAATCCAGTCAGTGATTAAGCAAGGACGCGTTTCTGCTGAAATTCAGGAAATCGCGCCGATTGTTGAGAGAATACCTCCGAATTCTCGCATCCTCCCACTGGTTTTTGATAACAACTCACCTGAACTTGAGAACTCATTTGACATGCATTTGCACGATCACGACTATTATCATCTTCTCGTTGGCGGAGGGCTGTCTCCATACATTATCAAGAACCCGCTGTTTCCTGTTTATTACAAAGCGGAAGTGAACCTGCCCGCGCCGGGTGAGTATACTCCCGGCCTTTTCAAATGGGAAGAACACTCTGCAGAATACGAGTATTTTCTGGTTCGCGCGGCTCTTGATGCGATTATCAATTATCCAGCGGAGAAAATGAAGCTGGTACATCACTTTGGAAGATGGCGCCTTTTCAAGAAGGCCACTGATGATCAGAGAGTTCTAAAGGACGGGGGAAAGCGCAAAACGGAGGAGGAGATATGAAGCGCCTTGTTCTCAATGAATCCGGAGAAGAAGCTGCGTTAGTTACCGGTGAAGACATCTCCCAACAGCTGAAGAGTAAAATCGATAATCTGAAGCTTAATTTTTTCGACATGGAAGAGGGGGGTGTGGACTACGATGGTATGAGGAACTCTGACGCCTTTGAAGACTACAAATCCGCAACGAGGGGCCTTGCCTCGCTAGACTCGGAGGAGTTGGTCACGAGACAAGCAAAGCTGGCATTCTGGATAAATATCTATAATGCGCTTGTGGTACACGGCATTCTGGAGTTGGACGTCAGTAAAAGCGTGAAAGAGGTTCCATCCTTCTTTAGGGCGGTTTGTTACAAGGTGGGTGATTATGTCTTCAGTCTGGATGACATTGAACACGGCATTCTCAGGGGGAACAGGAAGAAGCATCTTCTGTCTCCCAAGCCGTTTTCTGGTGGGGATCCGCGTAAGAAGTTCATTCTCGAAAAGGTGGACCCGAGAATACACTTTGCTTTGGTTTGTGGATCGAATTCATGTCCGCCAATTGACGTCTATGAAGAAAAAGAGATTGACGAACAGTTGGAGTTAGTTGCCAGCGGTTTCATAAATAGTGAGGAAGTTATTGTAGAAGAGGAGAGCAAGAGACTGAGAGTGTCTCGGATTTTCAAATGGTACGAAGACGATTTTGGCGGTAGGGAAGGGGTCCTTTCCTTAATCATCAAATATTGCTATGATCCCAAAGAGAAGGATTTTCTAAAGAAGGCTGTTAGTGAGCTGCGTATTCTTTACAACGATTATGATTGGTCACTGAATCTTGTATGAGTTGATGTAGGGCTATGCCTCTATTTTGACATTGTCATAAAGCAATACGGATCCCGCTCTTCAAAAACGTTGAGGCCGAAGCTGTGGGCGACCGCAAGGCAACCGCCGCAGACGGGACGGATGGGACAGGATGTGCATGCCCTACAGCCCGAACGATACCGATGGGCCATCTCCGAATCATAGACCTCGGCTATGCTATGCTCAAAGACGTTGCCGATTGGAGACGGGAACTTACGGCAGGCGTGGGCTTCTCCATCGGAGAGGACGGTGATGAAGTTGAACGCAGCGCTGCAACCGTACCCGGCACACCCACCAAAGGGTTCGATTCCCTTTTGAAAGCGCACTATGTTCATGAGGTTGTCCTTCAAACCCATATGGGGATTTCTTTCCGCAGCGTCCATATATGCTTCTAGAAAGGAGATGTATTCGCTGCGTTCGGGGAGTTGAAGGTTTGCACCCTCGCCCACCATTGAGAGGCGGTTGAAATTAAAATGATCGGTAAGACCGCGAAGCGTATCAGCAAGAGGCAAAACCTGATCAATATTCCCTTGTGTGAGGGTGAGCATCACCATTGAAGTGATGTCAAAATCGCGGAGCACGCTGAGGAACTCGATCACCCGTTCAAAGTTTCCAGAGCCCCGTATCATATCGTTATGCTCCCGCAGGCCTTCCAGACTCACCTGAAAAAAGACAGGCCTCTGAATCTCCAGCAGTTCCTCAATCCGAGATGCCGGAGAAGGATTACCGAGGATTGCAGGGGCAAGGCCGCGATCTGACGCACCACGATAGAGGTCCAAGAAGTGGGGATGCAAAAGTGGATTGCCGCCGGTGAAAGTCACCTGTCCCCTCACGTATCTGCTCTGGCAAAACGCGCGCAGTTCGTCTAGAATTGCAAGACCAGGATCCAACTCAAGTGAGGATCGTTTGCTGCGGTCGTAACAGTGCTTACAGTGAAGATCACAGGCCTGGGTTATGTGCCACTGAAGTGTAAAGACCGGGGACGACAAGAAAATCTCGTCTGTGTTCTCTCCAACAGGAAAGCTGGCTGGGTCCCGTCGAATAAGTGAACGGGGCTGAAGAAGAATCCCCTTGGAAACGGCGCGATGAATTGCTCCATCAACCGCACCCACAGGCAACCCGCCTGCTACTGCCGCGTCCTGTGGATCTATCCCCTCGACCACCATCTTCAGCACAAGGAGGTCTTCGTCAGATGCCGGTTGGGTCTTGACTCGGAGGGTTTTAGGGTCCAGCCAGATAAGAACAAATTCCTCGCCTGGTTCAGGATTGGTATAGGGAGGCTCACCATCTGAATTCAAGATAGAACACAGGTTCTTCCAGGACAGCTGGAGTAACTGAACCGTACGGTTTACCCCAAGCTGGTCAACTTCTACCGGAATTTCAATCTCTCCGTTCTTAACTGTGTGAACGGCCCACTCCAGGCGGGCGAGATCGGGCAAGAAGTCGGGCAAGCCCGAGTCGCCCATCTGGAGTGCGAGCTCGTCTGGCAACCTTTCCGGCTCCAGGCCTTCAGCACACGACGCAATTATCCCGTTCCATGTGTCAGTATCGACAGTGGAGCGGGATGCGAGATAGATCTTTCCAAGTTCTTCCTCGCTTGAAGAGGTCACAGATGACCTCCTCTCCCCGTCCTGGGTTTCTACATAGGTCATATGCTGCCTTGCCATTCCTTCAGGACCAACCTATGTTGTCCCGCCGGAATAACCTTGAGCCAATCAGGCAAAAAGGAATCTGCCATCTGATTACCTGGTTCTGTTCCTGTCATTCTCAGTGCTACCTGCACTGGTCCTTAGCTTCAACTACTCTTGTGGGTGCCACCTGCACCTTGGCTACCGCTTCAGGAGGTGGTACCTGGCGCCTGCTTTTCTCCGCCAGTCTCGCCGCTGCAGCTGGTTTTACCGCTGCAGCTGGTTTGGTCAGCTGGCGGTGTGGCGCAACCAGAAAGCGTGAGGCCGGCGGTGGCCAGCAGTCCGGCAAGACCAAAACTTGCCAGGATCTTCTTAAGTTGCTTAATTTCCATTACCCGTCTCCTTTCCAATTGATGGTTGGAGATTTCGCCTTCCGTCCCAGGACGGGAAAAACGTGGCCACGCCCACCGAAGTGAACACGGCACATTAACATTTAGCTAACTGTGATCGTGCACGTAATAGGATGAAACGTAAATGGGGTTTTTACTGTATTTATTACAGTAAAAGACTGTATTTTTTGGATCACTCACAACTCGGCACCTGTCGATGGTTGAAATGCCACAGCGAGCGCATTCCGCGCAGGTTCTGCCTGACGGCAGTGCTTCGCGGGCTGCAGGAATCTTCAATCCTGATGGACCCTTCTCGACACATAGGTACGGTGCAGGCACAACACGCGTAAAATGGTGTCTGAAATGAAAAAGGGGTTACTATCTAAGTAACCCCTGAATGATACTGGTGGGCGGTCGGGGATTTGAACCCCGGACTTCCACCGTTTGAAGATGGCACTCTCACCTCTGAGTTAACCGCCCGTTAGTCGCTTTAAGTGACACATCCAACTCAATAAGGGGAGCAGGGGCCAAAGTCAAGATCTTTTTGTTTTCCCCGGTTTCACGACTTGAGGGCCAAGTTTTTGAAGTCTTTCCATTTCCGTTGGAGTCAGCTCACGGTAGAATCCTGGTTTTAGATTGCCCAACCGGATCGGACCGTATTGAATGCGCTTCAGTTTCATGACCGGGTGGTCCACTTCCGAGCACATCCTCCTAACCTGACGGTTTCTGCCTTCTTTTACGGTGATCTCAAGCCAGGCATTCTTGCCGGTTGTTCTGATCCTCTTTACTGAAGCCGGTGCAGTGCGTCTGCCGTCCAACATGATGCCTGACCTGAGACGTTGCATGGCTTGTTGGTTCGGCAGCCCCTTGACCTTGGTCCGATAGGTTTTGGGGATCTTGTAGCGGGGATGCTGAAGGTACTGTGAAAGTTCTCCATCATTTGTGAGGAGCAGGAGCCCTTCGCTGTGATAGTCAAGTCGCCCCACCGGGAAGATACGTGCCTTAATTCCACTTACAAGCTGTGCTGTAGTAGGGCGGCCCCTTGGATCATGGGAGGTAGTGAGGACTCCTTTTGGTTTGTTCAGAACGATGGTAACCTTGGATTCCAATCGGGAGACCTGCCGGTTGTCTGCGCGTATGGCGTCTTGGCCCCAGACTACCTGAGTACCAGGCGTGAGGACAACCCGACCATTTACCATGATACGGCCTTCCCGGATCATTTCTTCTGCTTGACGTCGAGAGGCGATACCGGCTCGTGCCAAGACTACATGGAGTCGTTCGGCCATGTTTCTCCCAAATCCGCCAGGTCTTTAAGAGTGGGGAGTTCATTAAGATCCTTAAGATCAAAGAGCTCCAAGAACTGTCTGGTGGTGCCGTATATGATGGGACGGCCTGGGAGATCCTTGCGGCCCAACATGCGGATCAGCCCTCGCTCAAGAAGGGTTCGGAGTGTCCCCCCACTGTCGACCCCTCTAAGGTACTCCACATCGCTACGGAGAACAGGTTGCTTGTAGGCGATGATAGAAAGGGCTTCCATGGCTGCCCGGCTCAATCGAGCCGGCCTAGTCTCCTTGAGGCGCCTGATCCACTGACGATACTCCGGGCGTGTTCGGATTTGGAATCCCCCGGCAACTTCGGCCAAGAAGAAGCCGCGTTTGCCGGATTCATACTCTTCGGCCAGACTGTTGAGGGCGTCACTAATAGCTGTGCGGTCTTCAGTTTCCAGGACCGATTTGATCTTTTCGATCTTCAGAGGGGTTTCCGCAACAAAGAGCAAGCTTTCAATAATGGCCTTTAAATCATCCATTGAAAATCCTTATAATCCCTGATTCGATGTGCTGCATGATCCTTATCAGCTGCAATTTTGCCATTTCAAGAATAGCTAAAAACGTTACAATAATATCTTCTCTGGTGGCCTCTGCCTCAAATAGCTCTGGAAAGGCCGCCGAACCCTGGTCTTCCAAGATATCTGCAATCTGAGAGATTCTGCTCTTGACCGAGATCGCGTCTGGTGTGATATCCAAAAAATATTTAGGCGACGCCCGCTTGACAATGTCCTGGAACGCGTCGATAAGTTCGAAGAGGCCTACCTGTGCCAGGCCCGCAGGGTCTCCCGCAAAAGATGCCTCGGCATCATCAAGGTCAGCGCGCAGAAATACATCCCAGTCGAGTCGATCACGTTCCATCAGATCCTCAGCAGCATATTTTAACTGCAAATATTCGGCTAAGGGCCTGATGATTTCCATACGAGGGTCCTCGTCGTCGCCTTCCTGTTCCTGAACTGGGAGCAGCATACGAGACTTGATGTGAGTGAGTGTCGCAGCCATAACCAGGAATTCCCCGGCAACGTCGATGTTCACGGATTTCAACCATTCCAGATATTCCATGTACTGCTGAGTAATCAAGGCGATAGGGATATCGTATATATCCAACTCGTTCTTCTTAACAAGGTGCACAAGGAGATCCATGGGGCCATCAAAGAGCTCTCCCAGACTCACTTGATAAGGTGTTTGATCTTCTTTTTTGTTCACTATGATATTCTTCAAAGATTGATAGCTGCTCGAACCTGTTCCATGGTTTGACGTGCCACTGTTCGTGCCGCCTTTCCCCCATCTTCAATAATCGCCCTGACCGTATCAGGGCGGGTTTCATAGTAGGCCCTCTGTTGATGCACCGGCTCCAGGACAATGATGAGATTCTCGGCCATCATCTTCTTGCATTCCACACACCCGATCTCTGCGCCTCTGCATTCCTGATCAACCCGCTCCACGGTTTCCCGGTCCGAGTACATGCCATGGAAGCTGAAAACATTGCACACGTCGGGATTCCCGGGGTCGGCGCGCCGCGCACGCTGCGGATCAGTGACCATCTGACTGACCTTGTTTCGGATCTCCTCTATAGAATCTGAGAGAAATATTGCATTGTCGTAACTCTTGCTCATCTTGCGGCGATCAATGCCAAGGATCTTCGGGGTCTTGGTCAGAATGGTTTCGGGGATCGGGAAGATATCGCCATAAAAATGGTTGAAACGCCTGGCGATTTCTCTCGTGAGCTCCACATGGGGAGCTTGATCTATCCCAACGGGGACGCCGTTTGCCTTGTATATGATAATATCGGCTGCTTGAAGTACG
>JAQYVR010000158.1 GCA_030145395.1 Desulfobacteria bacterium | reverse complement strand
TGGAGGGGGTTGATACCGGCTGCGGTCAATCCGCAGCTGGATTACTTCGACGCCAGAAGCCTGTCCAGCTTCGATTTCATCCGCATCTGAACCAGGCTGAAACTTGACAGCTTTCCACGCTCCCGTCCCAGTTTCACATAGGCTTCGATCATGTTCCCGGGAACACTTGCCTGATCGGATTCGGGCTTACGCGCCAGAGTGAGAGATTCCGTGGGACAGGTGGAGACGCACAGCCCGCAGCCTATGCATTGGTCAATGTCCAGCACGGCCACAGCATCTTCCAGTCGCAAAGCATCCATCTGACAACGCTTGACGCAGACGCCGCAGCCCTCACACGTGTCCGAATTGCTCGTTGCGACGAACGGAGTGGAAAAGAGGCTTGCCGGCTTCGGATACCTCTTAAGGGTTTTGAGGACCTGGCAGCAGCAACCGCAGCAGCAGCATATATTGACGATCTTCTGAGCGTTGCTGGGCTGCAGCACCAACCCCGCTTTATCGGCCTTTTTCAGAATCTTCAGGGCTTCTTCTCTATCGATGACTCGGCCAAGCCCGTTTCGTTCGTAGTAATCGGCTCCTGTCCCGAAAACAAGGCATGATTCCTCGGGCTTTTTGCAGCCCTTTCCGACCATTTTGTGCTCCCTGCGGCAAATGCAGGGGGCAACCAGGAATTTTTTATGGGCCCCTACAAGCTCCTCTGCCTTCTCATAGGGCAGCACTGCAAGCTCGACATCAATACTTCGGCCAACGGGTATCGTGCGCAGCTGAGGGGCCTTTTTCCAGGTCTCCACATTCATCAGGGTGGGAAAGTACTCGCTCATGTCGCGGATGAGTCCCTCGTCCAGATCGTTTACGTGGTACTCCCAGATTCCGATGACGTACTGAGAGGCCATGTATTTTGTTGCTCCTCTTTTCGGCCCCATACTGTAGATGAGACCCTTACCGGCCATCTCCTCCAAACGCCGGGAGGCCTCTTCGGTCGTTATTCTGGCCCGGCGGGCGATAACGTGGGGTTCCTCAGGGATCAGGGTAAGGTGCAGGGCAAACTCCGCTTCCTCGGGAGTGAAGAGCCGACGAAGGATCCGCAGCTCCACACCTGTTTCGGTCGAAGGAAAGCCGCCGGGGAGTTTGTCCAGATACTTGGCCAACTTCTTGTAGATGTCTATTTCCATGTTGTCCTCATAGGCAATACCAATATAGTCAAGATGGGATTACAGTCAAGGTGAAAAACACGGTCGGACCACGCTAACCAATTAATATTCCAAGAGATAGCGATAGAATAAGCTCCCGCATGGGCCTTGAGACGGGATTTTCAGGGGCAAAAACGCGGGACAGGGTTTCGTAGGCAGGAAAAAATGGATGGGAACTAGGAAGGAGAGGGGCCCATAATCACCTCGAGGCATTTTGGTACCACCTCCAGGCGAACCGGGGTCGAAGCTATAAAGTCTCCGTCGGCGTATAAGTCCATCGGACCCATGGATTGAATAAATACGGCCTCCGTCCGATACAGCGTGACTCCCTTGCGCTTTACATGTTTTCCCTTGTAAACCGAAGGAAAGATAGAAAGGACCTTACGTTTAGGCATCGCCTTGACAACACAGATGTCCAGCCGGGCATCATCATATTCGGCCTCAGGTGTAATGAGCATACCTTTGGCATACGACCTGATATTGCTGAAGGCCACAAGGAAGATATCCCCAAAACACTTCTGCCCATCAAATCTGAGTTCTACAGTCTTTGGCCTATACGAAAAAAACTTGAACAAACCGCCAGCAACGTGCATCAAAAAGGGGTTTACCCGTCTACTTCTGGCGAAAGCAGCCACCTCTGCATCAAAGCCCAGACACGCTGTGCCGGCAAAGAACTTGTCATGATTGACTCTAACCAAGTCTATCTTTTTCGTTTGTCTTTGCGTGATGGCGGCGCAGGCACTGTTAATGTCTTTTATGCCCATGTTGGCCGCAAAATCATTTGCAGTGCCCAGAGGCACAACCCCCAAAGCTGTGTCTGTACCAGCTATCCCGTTGATCACCTCATTGACTGTCCCGTCACCCCCACAGACAACAACGGTTTCACAGCCTCGGGCGGCAAGTCCGCTTGCTAAGTCAGTCATTTGCCCGGGATATTGGCTGACCGTCACATCACATGTCACCCCTGACTCGCCCAGCCGGCGCACCACGGCAGGATACTGCTTCTTGCATTTCCTGCCGCCCGCAACAGGATTGATTAGAATATGTGTTTTTTTCAACTGACGAACTTTTTGATCTTTTCAGCCTTGTCCTTGAGCTTCCTGGCCTGCCCTATACCCGGAACCCGGTCAATCACTTTTTCGGCCAGCTTGCCCTCAAGCGATTTCTTTTCCGATCCAGGATCTTCAGCTGACTCAGTCTCTTTTCCTGTTTTTTTGTCTGGGCTCATGTCCTTCTTGATATCACGAATCTCCTTCACGGTCTTGCCAAGTCCAGTCCCTATGCCTGGAAGACGTTTGGCTCCGAAGAAGAGAAGGATGAGCAGCGCAATGATCAGCAGTTCTGGTACGCCTAATCCGAACATGAAGTCCTCCTGTAACTATTCTCGTATTGTCGCCAGCAGATTGCCCAAACAGGCATTTCTTAATGCCGGAACTCCTTGGCGCCTTCGCGTTCCCTTAAATCAAGATCGTTTGGGCCATAACACTATAAACATATGTACGAGAGAAGGCGACGTCAACATCAGGTCACTTCTAATCCTTTCGGATCTATTTTCACATCAAGCAGCTTCGCACCTTGCCTCCCAGATAATATATCGGCCCACTCCGGCTCTAAGGTACGAATATCTTCCTCTTCACCCAAAGCCCAGATGCATCCTCCACCTCCAGAACCCGTAAACCTTGCTCCGCAACTGCCGGACAAGGCTTGCTCAAGGAGTGCCACGCCTATTTCGTCAAAGACCTCGGGCGTCATTTTTCTTCTTATTTCGACCTCCCTATTCATAGCCCACACAGCTGCACCCCAATCCCTGATCATAATGGATTCAACGAATTCCTTTGTGCAGGAGACAATTTCCGGCCAAAGATGCCTTCCCCTACCCATCACAAACTGCTCAATCCACTTGCTGTTAATGTCATGCGAATGATGAGGCACACCGCAGTAGGCAATCAGCAGGTGTTTCTCCAGTATGGCGTAATCCTTCTTCTTCAGAACCTCGGTCCTCTTGAAACGGGGTTCCCCGGGAATTCCAGGCCAATACCAGGCGTGGACGCCCCCGTAGGCTGCGGCCAACTGATCCTGCATCCCACAAGGAATCCCCGCAACTGATTCCTCAATTGAGTGGGCTAAGAGCACGATTTGCTCTGTGCTCATTGGGGCGACGCCCTTCCCTGTCAAGGCATTTGCCAGAGCCCCGATTACGGCTACAGCCGCTGTGGAAGAACCTCCAAGGGCACTTCTTGGGGGCGACTTGGATGTGATCTCGATATGCACGCCCCCAACCCTGAAATAGGTCGCGATGGCAAAAACCAAACCTAACGGGCCACTGAAGGGAGCCTTGTCAGCCGCGTGCGCTTCAGCACTAAAGCCGCTTGAAGAGACCCTTATTTCACCGGAACTGTAAGGAAGAAGCCTAACCCGGGTCTTCATGCCAAGGGCAATATTGAAGGTACACGGAGACAAATAATGCAGCGGATAATAAAAGGTTTTGATATCAAGGGTCCCGCCACAATCGATCCTACAGGCAGCCGCGGCTTTTACAGGACCCGACTCAAGGAGATTTTTTAATGTTATCACAGCTGGAGATTTCCTTAAGAGCGAAATTTGTCCTCACTTAACAGGCTGGCACACACCTGTCAACACGAGCATTCCGCGGGTCTTTCCCCTGTAAATTCCTTGACAAAATTCACGGGTTCTTATAGGGGAAGCATTGCGGTTAGCTCAAACCTTCATATTATGTCTGTGAGTGAATCCGCAGCCCGGCCGTATTCTCAATTCATACTTCATATAGAAACTTTATAAGAAAGGAGAGGTATATGAACATTCTAATGTTTGGACCGAACGGCAGTGGCAAGGGGACACAAGGTGCGATTGTTAAGGATAAATACAACCTTCCCCACATTGAATCGGGAGCAATCTTCCGGGAAAATATCTCCAAAGGTACCGAGTTGGGTGCCAAGGCCAAAGAATACATTGACCGAGGAGATCTCGTGCCTGATGACATCACCATCCCTATGATTTTGGACCGCCTACAACAAGACGATTGTGCGAATGGCTGGCTGTTGGACGGATTCCCCAGAAACAAGAATCAGGCCATAAAACTCGATGAGGCTCTCAAAACCGCAGGCCTTGACCTGAACGTTGTCATAGAGGTCCTGCTGGATAAACAGATTGCAAAGAATCGGATCATGGGCCGGCGACTGTGCGCAAACGACAACAACCATCCTAATAATAAATTTATCGACGCCATCAAGCCGGACGGGGACAAATGCCGGGTTTGCGGCGGGGACCTCACAGAACGCGCCGATGACCAGGACGAAGGCGCCATCGACAAACGCCACAGCATCTATTACGATGCAGAAACAGGCACTTTGGCCTCTTCCTATTATTTTAAGGATCTGGCTGACAGAGAGAGCAAGATAAAATATGTCATACTGGACGGGGCTCCGAGTGTTCAAGATGTGACAGCGGAGCTTATGTCAAAACTATAATATCTGTCGCTTACGCAAGGTGCCCGCTCGAAGTAACCTGATTCGGGCGGGCATCTGCTGAGCGCTGAGATTGGGCATCTGCTACTCGATGAAGAGCAGAAGATTCTGGGCTGGCCTCCTCACTGTAGTTTTCCTTGTATTCCTGATCTTCCACTATCGGTTCCCCATCGCAAAAAGCCTCGGCAGTTTTCTCGGCAAACAAGACTCTCTTGAAAAATGCGATGTTATATTTGCACCAGCCAGTCGCATAGACACGAACTTCGTTTACGCGGTGCACCTGCTACAGGACGGGTGGGGCGAACGGCTGATTACAACGGCTCCAAAGCTCTCCCCTGTAACGAAAGAGTTCCGGGAAATCTACGGGATGACGGATTGCTCATGGGTTTCGGTTTTGAGAGAAGTGTTCCGAAAAGACAAGCTGCCCATGGAGAAGCTCACTATCCTGGAAGGTTCACTGAGCAGCTTGACCGATTGCACGCTCCTGTATGCCCACTGGAAAGAGCGGCCCTTTCAATCGGTCCTTGTGGTGACTGATGCGCCCCATGCCCGTCGTTTCAGGATAGTCTTCGACATGGTCTTTCGAGATGAGACGGTGAAGGTCCTGTCGTGTCCTTCATTTCCCGACAGGCCCCTCGAGGATTTTTTTGCGGAAGAAGAAGATTACGTCATGTACATCTTTACAGAATATATAAAAATCATTGCCTACGCCATCAAATACGGGTTGTAGCATTGAAGACTTGCAATTAACGATTTTTGGAGCGGAGCGGAAATCCCGACATATCGGGGACCAGCAGCCAGTGATCAGTCGGCAATCAGAGACCTCCTCCAAATCCTTTAATCTTGATGGACTCGCAAAAAGTCATCAAATGGACGGCTTCGTAAGGAGTTCCAGATGCAAGGCGTGCGAGTCTTGAGGAATGAGGCGTACTTATAGTACGTTGCAATGACGAAAGAGGCATAGACAGCAACCTGCGAAGCAGGTGGCTTTGCTTGCAGACAACCGCAACGCCGCAGGTGAACTTCTTACGAAACCGTCCATCTTTAATCCTCACCCGGCTCCTCCAAGTTACCACTTTCGGCCACCTCTCCAACAAGTGCTTCGAACAGGGTGATCAGATCTTCGTTCGTCTTTCTAAGTCTTGTCGACAGTGCACGGCCCACTGCTCTTGTGACGAGCAGGCCCAATCTCGGATCCTTTTCACCCAAACGGTCAAAGTCATCACGGTTGATCACCAGAAACTCACAATCCGTATTGGCAGTCACGGAAGCCGAGCGGAGTTCATCGTCCATTAGCGCCAGTTCGCCAAAAAACACATCTTCCTCATCCGTTAGTGTAACGATTGTGAAGACATCGTTTTCGAGGGTGCGTTTGAGGACATCCACAGTGCCTTTGTTCAAGACGAAGAACTCTCTTCCGGCTTCACCTTCAGTAATGACTTGGTGACCTGCCTTGCATCGCCGGACGGAGACGATTCCTGACACCTTAGTCAGTCTTTCATCATCATCCTTGATGCCTTGAAACAATTCAATCTTTCTCAACTTCTCAACGATTGATCTTTCATCCATGATCCTAATCCTGCCGGTTATGTCTGTATCAGTATGGCCCTGGAATATGGTTTGATCTCGTAATCAGGGCCGGGGTTAAATACCGGGTGGTTGCCCCGCAGCTTCTTTACCTCTTGGAGGTTGGCAACCAATCGGGAAAGATCGGGGGTCCTTTGTGCCATGCGTAATGCTTCTTTCTTGCGCGTATAGATGTTTCCGATGTTTTCCAGAACGCCGATTAAGATGCCGCTTTCAGCCTCCATGAAGTGCTGGCTGAGGCTGGCGAAGGTTTCCCCGACAAACCGAGCCGGGAGTTCCCTTGTCACTAAGCGGTTATGTTCCATATCAAGGAGGTTGCTAATAATGTGGGAAACACCGGACTCGGCAGAGGCGTTGGCCAGAAGAATCCGATTGTGATGTCTGGATAAAAACACCTCGTCACAGTGAACACTTCGCAGATAGCGTTCGAACTTGGAATCAATCAATTCAACGCACGTATAAATATCCTTGGAAATCGATTTAATCGTTAGGGCAGTCATCACTGTTCGCGAGTCGATCTCCTGCGGGCTGGCGTCAATACTGCTGTCAGCCAGAACCAGTATCTTGGCCGCCCTCCTGATGTTGGCCCGATGAAGCACCGCCTCATCTACATACTCGCCCCGGACAAAGCCTATGTTCTGCAATTCAGGTACGGATCGAAGATTCTCTATTGCAGCCGGCTTAACCATACTGACAAGGACGATATCCTCGGAGGTCAGTTTTGGATTGGCCCTAAGGATGCCCATCAAGAAGTTGGCCATGTCGTTTTTCCAGCCGGTTATTACGAGGTGGTTTCTTAGTTTCTTTTGAGTAGCCAAACCCCTCCCCTCCTTTATTTTCCATTCCACCAGCCATGAGGCAATTCTGCCGGTCACGATACTTGCCGTGAGCACGCCGATAACTATTACTATGATAGCTATCACCCGTCCTCCCGCGGTTGCCGGCACCTTGTCGCCATAGCCCACGGTTGATGCTGTAACTATGGTCCACCAAACAACGTCACCAAAGCTGCGAAAACCCTGGTTCACGTCATACTCAAGAACCAAAATAGTCACAGATGTGAGCAAAAAGATAGAGATGATAACGAACACGACCGGCCAGGTCCCGCTCCCCAGAAAGCGGCGCCATATCCGACTCAGAGTGGGGAACTGATTTCTGATGCCATCCTGCCTTTGTCTCTTGATCTGCTTTTTCTGTCTGGGACGCATCCGTTCCTACTTGAGGTTCCCTTCCTTGGCTGAGGCGATGAAATGGGCGATGTCGATCTCTTTGGGACACACGAAACTGCACGCCCGGGCTGTCCTGCACCTGGGAGTTCCCTGCTCGCTATACAAGATATCCATCCTTTCCTGCTTGGCCATTTCCCTTGGGTCCATGAGACGGACAATGTTGGCGAGCACGGCATTTGGCCCTAGATAATTCTTTTGTGTGACGCATGCAGCCACACAGCAGAAACAATTGATGCAACGGGTGGCTTCAACATAGGCCTCCAACTCACGTGGCGAGATCCGGTATTCGTCGCCCTCGGGATGCTCAGGGGCAGGTTGAATAATGTAAGGTTTCACAAAATGGACTTGCTCATAGGCCTTTTCCATATCTATTACCAGGTCGCGAGTGACCGGAGCAACTGTCAGAGGCTCAACCGTGAAGGTCTGCGTTTTGAAGAGTCTTACAGCATCTTCTACCAGTAGTTCGCATGACAAGAGCGGCTTGCCGTTGATTCTAATCCCACATGTGCCGCACTGCCCATGTTCGCACGAAGAACGCCATGCCAGGGTAGAGTCCTGCTCGTCATTGATCTTTTGAAAGAGGTCCACAAAGCGCAAGATCCGGCCCGCCTTGAGTCGGTAAACCTGGATCCACGAACGCCGTATATCAGGGTTATAGCGGCTAACTTTCAGCGTCAGATCATATTCTTGAGACATGTGGTCTCTCCCGAGAAGGCCAATAGCTGTTCCTTGACACAAGCACCTGCACAGCAGAAATCAAAAAGATGCCGGTGTAAGGCGCAAGGTCTAAGGCTCACGGCTCTTTAAAGGAAGAAAAGCGTAACCCTTGGGCCTTACGCCTTGTGCCCTACGCCGTTGGGCTTGAAGCATAACACCGCAGATGGACTCTTTGCGAAGCCGTCAGTATTTTCTTTCAATGATGCCAAACTTCTCATAGTGCTCCCCCCGGGCTTCAAAGATGCTCATATCAATCGGGCGCCTGCCGAGGGTCACCTCTCCGAACTCTGTCATATAAGCGAGTGTATGATACTGAAACTCCGAGCTTCTCTCCGGATAGTCTTCCCGGTAATGGGCTCCTCTTGACTCTTTCCTGGATAGAGCACCGCTGGCAATGACCATTGAAACATCCAGGAGATGATGCAACTCCCAGAGCTGAACCAGTGACTGGTTCATGACTAGCGACTTGCTGGTGAGTTCTATCTCTCCAGCTCTCTCCTTGAGTTCTTTGAGTCTTTCGATCGCTTCTCTAAGGATCTGCTCATTCCGAAATACACCCACCTTTGCTGTCATGAGAATCCGCAGGTCATCGCGAATTTCAGAATAGCGCCCTCTTCCTTGAGTTTCAAGATAATCCGAGAACTGCCCAAAAATGTGTTGTCCCGCATCTTGTGGAAGATTCCCCGGATCTTCTGCTTCATCAAGATAGGCTGATACCCTCTTTCCCACGACCTTTCCCATGGTGATCAACTCCAACAAGGAGTTTGTACCTAGGCGATTGTGACCGTGCAGGCTGGCTGCTGCAAACTCCCCGCAAGCATACAGACCGGGCACGATTTGCTGGGCGTCCCTTTGGACCTCTCCAAATTCATTGGTCGGTGCTCCACCCATCTGGTAGTGGGCCGTGGGGGTAACCGGACATAGCTGGCTTTGAGGTTCAACCCCCACAAATCTACAGAAGAAGCTGCAGACCTCCTGTATTCTCGTTTTGTGAATGTGCTCGGGTAGGTGCCTCAGGTCCAACCAGACATGAGGAAGCTTGTGATCTGCATGAATGCATCCCCTCCCTTCACGGATTTCTGTCATGATGCACCGGGAAACGAGATCCCGCGGCGCGAGGTCTTTGGCCGTGGGGGCATATCGCTCCATAAACGGTTCGTCATCCTTGTTCCGCAGAATACCACCTTCACCACGCAGGGCTTCACTGGCAAGGATACCAGGACCAACAATCCCTGTGGGGTGAAACTGTACGGCCTCCAAATCCATGACCGGAAGCCCAGCTTGCAGCATCAGAGCCAACCCATCGCCCGTATTCTGGCGGCAGTTGCTGCTCACTTGATACATACGGGTCTTTCCACCGGTCGCCATGACCGTGGCTTTTGCCAGAACAGCTACAAACTTTCCGTTCTGTTCCATAAAAACAATGGCCCCTATACAGCGACCATTTCTGAAGAGCAGTTCTGTAGCTACACTTTGATTTAGAGAGACCACTCCGTGCTTCAAGGACTCGGCCCAGACCGTATCCATAATCCCCTTGCCTGTGCGATCAGCCTCGTAACAAGCACGAAAAGCCTTGACCTCGCCAAAATTAAGCATGTGACCACCAAAGGGCCTCTTGGCGATACGGCCTTCCTCGGTGCGGCTAAAATGCATCCCTCGTCTTTCCAGCCAAAGGATTTGCTCCCACGCCGATTCGCAAACCTTCTTGATAATATTCTGATCTGAAGAGCAATCTGAACCCTTCCAGGTATCGAACATATGGTATAAGACTTTGTCCACGGGGTCGTTTGGATCGACTGCCGCCATGCCGCCCTGAGCCGCCGCAGTATGAGACTTTTGGGGACTATACACCTTGGTCACAACGACGACGCTTGTGTCCTGACGCCTCTCGCATATTTCGGCCGCGCATCTCAGGCCCGCCCCACCCGCGCCGATCACTAGTACTTCAGGCCGTAATATCGAGTCAATTTGAAGTTTGCTTCCCAATCTTAATATTCCCTATACACTCAGGATAAGCTTGACCCCAGCATAAGCAAAGACACCCAAAATAAAACTCATCAGGATTGTAAGTCCGCTTCTTAGAAGCCTGTGTTCTACGTAATCGCCAACAACGGTGTAAAGCCCAAAGCCGGCGTGGAAAAAGACGACGCTAACAAAGGCAACATCCAAGATCTTCATGCCGGGAGCAGAGATCCTTGCCATTATCGTATCCACATCGTGGCCTGCCTTGTAGTTCAAGTGCATGAAGAACATGTGGCCTGAGACCAAAGGAAGGAGCAAGCCCCCTGACACCCTTTGAAGTTTCCACAACATGACATTCTGTGTGTGCCAGATCTTTCTATATATAATAGTGCTTAAGATGGCACTGGCTATGGCTACTACGAGCCAGAAGAAGCCGGCAGATACCTGTTGATTGCCTATCAACATTAGGAGGCCTAATGTCAGGATATATATGGTGCTGAGAACAAAGACCCAGCGAATCATGACTGCATCCTGTCTTACGTGAAAACCTTCATACAGAATCAATCTGGTCCCATTCAGAGCATGAAATATGACCGGAACAGCCAGCCCCCATTCAAGAAAGGTGAAAATGAAATTGTCAAAAAACTTCATCTTTGAAGCAAAGGCCTCGGGGTTATACAGTCCCGAAAGAGTATAGACATGAAAAAGCATATAGAGGATCAGTATGAGCCCGGCAATCCTGTGTGCCCAGGTAAGGATGAAGCCCCATCCCCTGGACCCGACATAATACGACAGTCTCTCCGAGCGTTCGAGGATGCCTATAAGGTATGCCTCAATCATGTTTCTCCGTGTCGATGTGTCCATTTGACCTCAGGAAAATTATCCTATGGAAACTCATGGACGAAGTCAAGGGGAACGAAGTAAAACGTGATTCCTGCGTATGACTTGCAGCGGACGGTCTTATGAAAGACGTGAAGCCATCTCAATATAGTGGACGAAGTCATCCCTGTGAGGTATAGAGCAGTGAGTTGTTCATCTCAGAACACGCCTTCGCTCCGACAAGTCGCCGACGCGCCATAGCCACTTTGGCGACGGCGCGCTGCAGTGTGTTGGGGCGAAGACAAATAAATGGGAGTGAACCAAAGCCATTGAACCTGACGCAAAATCGAATTCCTGAAAAGGTCGAGAGCATTCATCTCATCGCCATCTGTGGCACGGGAATGGGGGCTCTTGCCGGCATGATGAAAGAGGCTGGATTTGAGGTAACCGGTTCCGATCACCACGTCTATCCCCCAATGAGCACCTTCCTCTCTGAACGTGGTATCCATATTGTTAAAGGATTTCGGCCAGAGAACCTTTCTCATCAGCCAGATCTCGTGGTGGTCGGCAACGCCGTCTCAAAGGACAATCCAGAGGTTGTCCGCATGTTTGAAATGGACCTCCCGTTTTGCTCCCTTCCCCAGGCCCTGAATCGTTTCTTCATTCACGGAAAGGCAGCACTCACCGTAACAGGCACCCATGGCAAGACCACCACCGCGGCCCTCCTTGCATGGGTTCTGTCCATGGCAGGACTTGATCCTGGCTTTATGGTTGGCGGCATTCTGAAAAATTTTGATCGCAACTATAATATCGGCACCGGGCCTTACTTTGTAGTGGAAGGAGATGAATATGACACAGCCTTCTTTGACAAAGGGCCCAAGTTTCTTCACTTCACGCCATCGAGGGCGATTCTGACCAGCGTGGAATTTGATCATGCGGACATCTACCGCGATCTAGCCCATGTCAAGAAGGCCTTTCTCGATTTTGTCACATCCATGCCTGAAGAAACCCTTCTGGTTGCCTGGGATGAATCCCCTGCCATAAAAGAGATCACGGCCCACGCCTCTTGCTGGACCAACATGTATGGCTTTGAGGAAAGGTCGCCCTGGCGACTGGAAGGTGTGCGCCCTGAACCGCCCTGGACCTATCTTGAAATCACAAAACGCGGGGAGCCTTTTGGCACTTTCAAGACACCTCTCTTGGGTCGCCACAATGCTCTGAATGCACTGTCCGTCATTGCAGTAGCCCACGACCTGCGGATCCCCAAAGACCTTATATCGGAAGGACTTGAAACCTTTGAAGGGATCAAGCGACGCCAGGAGGTGCGAGGAATCAAGCGTAATATTACGGTTATAGATGATTTTGCCCATCATCCTACTGAGGTCCGAGAGACCCTTGCCGCAGTTGGCACTTTTTATGCAAGCAGAAGGATTATTGCTGTCTTTGAGCCACGAACCAATTCGAGCATGCGTAAAGTTTTTCAAAAAGTATATCCCGACTCCTTTGATGATGCGGATATGATATGCATCCGCAAGCCGCCCATGCTGGACAAGATACCGGCTGACGAGAGGTTCTCCTCCGAGGAGTTGACCTGTGATTTAGTCGATAGGGGAAAGAAAGCATTCTACTTCCCGGATACTGACGCCATTATCGAGTATCTTATCAGTGTTGCACAGCCTGAGGACGTAATACTGATCATGTCAAACGGGGGGTTTGATAACATTCACCAAAGACTATTGGAGAGACTGTGAAACACACGAAGCATGTTTCACCGGTTGAGCGAACACTTCTCAAGAAGGATAGAATCATGGAAAAGGTTAAGGCACTCGGCATAGGAATCGTGGGTGGCGGTCCTGGATGTAAGGCAATTATAGACATGATATTTGCCAAAAAACTCAGCCAGCTTCGGATGAAGCTCATTGCGGTGGCCTGCACCAATCCACAGGCTGTGGGTTATCGTCTCGCCCAGGAAAAAGGTGTCTTCACGACGAAGGATTACCATGATCTGTATGAGCTCCAGGACCTGGATATGATTATAGAGCTAACAGGCCGTGCCCAGGTAGCCAAGGAAATCTCCCAAACCAAGCCAGACAACATTCAATTGATGAACCATGTCGCTGCCCGTCTTTTCTGGGACGTCTTTCAGCTTGAGGAAGACTGGATTAAGGAACGCAGGTCGACGGAGGAGGCGCTCCGGGAAAGCGAGGAGCGTTACCGGAGCGTGTACGAAACCGCCCCATTGGCTTTTGTTGTATGGGATCCGGAGTGTCGTGTAATGGACTGGAATGAGTGCTCCGAAGAGACATTTGGCTGGTCGAGAGAGGAGGTATTGGGAAGAAACTTTTTCGGGTTCCTCGTCCCGGAAAGCGAAAGGCCTCGCGTCGAGGATGTTGTGGATAATCTGCTTCAGGGAAGGGTAGAACGCGACGTTGTCAACGAAAATGTTACCAAGACCGGAGACACTATTTTATGCCGGTGGAACAACTCTATCCTGCGCGATAGAGAGGGAAGCATAATAGGTGCAATATCACTTGGGCTCAATATAACCGAGCGTAAACGAGCCGATGACGCTCTTCGGGCATCCGAAGAGAAATACAGTACTTTGGTAGAAAACTCGCTGACCGGCATCTATATCGACCAGGACGGAAAGATACAGTTTGCCAACAGGAGGTTTTCCGAGATTTACGGGTATTCGGAAAATGAAGTGCTGGGCATGGAAACATGGAGGATGGTTCATCCTGAGGACAGGGACTTGACCAATGAGATAAGGGCTAAAAGGATAAAAGGGGAACAGGCCCCATCAATATACGAGGCAAGAGGTCTGACAAAGGACGAGAAAACCATATGGATTATGAGGAGAAACACCAGGATAGAGTATAAGGGAAGGCCTGCCATATTGGGTAATATCGCGGACACCACCGATCGAAAGCAGACCGAGGAAGCGCTCAGGGAGAGCGAGGACAAATACCGCAACCTGTTTAACAATGCCCAGGTGGGCCTGTTTCGGACAAGGATAAGCGATGGAAAAATGGCAGAGTGTAACGAACGACTGGCCAAAATGTTTGCCTATGAGAACCGCGAGGCCTGTATAGCCCAGTTTGTCACCTCCGAACATTACCTTGATCCAGGAACACGTGAACGGATGGTGGCTGAAATACAAAAGAACGGCGAAATCCATAATTTCGAGGCTCGCTTATCGCGCAGGGACGGTTCGATCATATGGGTACGGTACTCTGCCAGTGTCAATCCGGAGAAGAGCTATATAGAAGGTGTTGCAACTGATATTACAGAAGAAAAGTTGGCTGTGGAGGCCCTGGTTCAAGCCAAGGAGGACTGGGAGAACACATTTGACGCGATAACCGACATGGTTATGCTGCTGGACAGTGAACATCGAATCATTCGGATGAACAGGTCTGCAACCGAGGCCTTCAGCACCAAAAAGGAAGGCGTGGTGGGCAAGAAATGCTATGAGGCAGTCCACGGGCAAAGCAAACCGGTTAAGGACTGTCCCTTGATCGCAACAACACGAACAGGAAAACCTGCCAGCAGAGAACTAACCCTATCAAGTCTTGGCCGGACTTGCAGATGTTCAACATCCCCGATAATCGACCAGGAAGGTAATCTTACCGGCTACACGCATAGCTTGAGGGATATTACTGAATCAAAGAGTCTCGAAGCACAACTCTTACAAGCTCAGAAAATGGAAGCCATTGGAACATTAGCCGGTGGTATTGCCCATGACTTCAATAACATGCTCATGGGCATACAGGGCAATATCTCCTTAATGCTAATGAGTATGGACCCTAGCTACCCCGATTACGGACGACTGGAGAATATCGAAAAGCAGATTCATGGCGGAGCCAGACTCACCTCACGCCTCCTAGGATATGCGAGAAAGGGAAAATATGAGGTCAAACCCATTGACCTGAACCAATTGATGGAAGGAACCGCTGATACCTTTGGGAGGACAAGAAAAGAGATTACGATTCACCGAGAGCTTGCCAAGGATTTATTTGCCGTAGAGGCAGATTCTGGACAGATAGAACAAGTCCTTTTGAATCTGTTTGTGAATGCGGCGGATGCCATGCCTGGTGGTGGGGAGCTGACCCTGAAGACTATGAACCTCACTGACAAGGATATGAAGGGGAAGTCCTATGAGCCAAAGCAGAGCAACTATGTACTGTTGCAAGTGACCGACACGGGCATGGGCATATATAAAAAGACGATTGACCGAATCTTTGATCCGTTCTTCACCACCAAGGAGATAGGCGGAGGGACTGGTCTTGGTCTGGCTTCTGCCTACGGGATCATAAAGGCCCATAGCGGATATATTGATGCCGCCTCCAAGAGGGGACGAGGAACCACCTTTAGCATTTATCTGCCTTCATCAAAAAAAGAAGTGAAGAGAATCGTCAGAACCCGGGGGAATGCGGCTCAGGGAACCGCAAATGTCCTGCTGGTAGACGATGAAGCGGTGGTCTTGAAGGTAGGGCAGGAATTGTTGGAGGCCATGGGCTACCAGGTACTAACAGCCAAAGATGGGAAAGAGGCGATCACGGTTTATAAGAAGCATAGGGATAAGATAGACGTTGTTGTTTTAGACATGGTCATGCCCAGAATGGGCGGCGGTAAAACCTATGATCGCATGAAGGAAGTCAACCCTGACGTGAAGGTCCTGCTATCAAGCGGTTTCAGCGTTGATGGTGAGGCCAGCGAGATCTTGGAACGAGGCTGTGATGGGTTTATTCAGAAGCCCTTCACTATGAAACAACTGTCTGCAAAAATAAGTGGTATTCTCGGATAGAAGATTGTTGCCCAGCAGTGCCAGTGGGGGGAACGCAGATTGCGTCAGGCAAGGTCAGGGGGTAACTCTTTTGGCCGGCGTCTATTGAGTTGAGCTGCTAAAACGCAATAACACGCACATGGGTTCCTTTGTCCAGCCCTTCTGAGTTTATATCTATTCTAACAAGTCCGTCGGCCTTAACCATCGTGTGGATCAGACCTGATTTGCCAAGAATGGGGTCAGCATAGATCTGGTTCTCCCTATGCACTAGTTTCACGCGCACATAATCTTCTCGTCCCTGAACTGATGCCAGGTTCCGGCTCAGAACGGCAGAGACCTCGCGTTCGGCGAGTAGCCGATCTTCGGAAAGCCCGCTTATCTTTTCAAGCAAGGGACGAACCATCACATGGAAAACAATCATGGCCGACGTGACCTGTCCGGGAAGTCCCCAGATGGACTTCTGCTTACTCGCGGCCAAAATTGTGGGCTTTCCGGGGCTGATTGAAACCCCATGGACTAAGATCTCGGCATCAGGAAGCGCTTCAATCACTTCCAGGGTAAAATCACGGGAGCCCACCGAACTCCCGCCTGAGATCAAGACCATGTCCGCCTGGTCAAGGGCATTCTTGCAGAGGCCGTGCAGCTCATCAAAGTTATCCCTGGCAATTCCGAGATAGAGTGGAATCCCGCCTGACAGCCTAATAAGACCAGCTAAGGTGTATGCGTTGACGTCCCGCAGCTCAGAAAGACTTGGGTTTTGTGCGATAGGCACAATCTCGTCACCCGAGGAGATTGTCGCCACAGTCGGCTGTCTGTAGACTGTAACATGGGTCTGACCAAGGGCTGCCAGGACACCCATTTCCTGAGGACGTATGCGGCTTCCCTTGGCAAGGACCTGCTCCTCCCTGCCAAAATCCTCGCCGACCTCTATAACATGCTGTAATGGAGCAACGCTCTTAAAGACTTCAAGGGTATGCTCATCAAGGGCATGGGCATGTTCTATCATGACCACGCTGTCAGCCCCATCAGGCAGCATGCCACCCGTGGCGATCCGAACAGCTTCACCCGGCTGGACCGAAACCGTGGGGACCTCTCCCATCTCGACCTCGCCAACGATTTTGAGAAGGGCCGGCAAACTCTCTGAGGCGCCAAAGGTTGATTGCGCCCGGACTGCATAGCCATCCATGGTCGCACGGTTGAATTCTGGAAGATCGATCTTGGAGACTGTGTCCTGGAATAGAATGCGGCCTACACACTGATCCAGCGGGAGGACCTCCTCATTGACACATGGAAAGGTGCGAATCAGGTCTAGCACCCGCTCCAGAGAGGTCACCTTGAAGAATTCCTTGTCGGTCATAGGCCCGCAATTCTCCCACCGTGATTGTAGACTACCATACGCCCTTTGCGTGCCCGTCCGATTAGCGTCATATTGGTCTTTCGGGCCAGGTCGATGGAGAATCGCGTCGCAGCCGCGCCTGACACAAGGATGGACACCCCCAGACGCATAACCTTCATCAGAATCTCCGAGGCAATGCGGCCGGTAGAGACGATGAGTTTATCCTCTGTGGGAATCTTGTCCAAGAAACATTCACCGCAAATCATATCAATAGCATTATGTCTGCCAATGTCTTCTCTAAAGATCAGGATTCCTTCGGGTGTGGCAAGCGATGCATTGTGACATCCACCGGTAGCCCTGAAGAGGGTCGAACGTTCGTTGAGTTCGGCCGACAACCGCAAGACCTGCTCCGGTGTCACTATCAGCTTTGTGGTAACGGTGGTCGAGGCAATGGTTTCTACATTACGCGTGAAATTTGTGCCTTTTCCACACCCGGATGTAATGGAGCGTTCCAAGCGTTGGAACTTGAAGGGATCGTGAGTTGTCTCCACATGCGCCATGAGCCTTTCGGGTTCTTCTTCAACCTTGACATCCTTGAGTTGCTCATAATCCGTAATGAGTCCGTCAGACTTCAGGAATCCCACGGCCAAGAATATAGGGACCTTTCCAGTACACAGCAGGGTGACCACCTCGTGACCATTGAGGTAGATAGTCAAGGGAACTTCCTGTATGGCAATCGCCTCGGTCTTTCGGAAAATACCTTCTCCAAATTCGACAACATCATAAGTGACGGAGTCTTTCATGATGATGCCCTCTCAAAGATGCCGCTCTTTCCCCCTGACTTCTTAATCAGGTACACATCAGAGATGGTCATGGCCCGATCGTATGATTTGCACATGTCATAGATGGTCAAAGCCGCGATCGTGGCGGCTGTGAATGCTTCCATCTCGACCCCGGTCTGGCTGACCACACGTACAACGGCCTCTATCCGGATGCTGTGAGTGTCGGGATTCGGAAAAAAATCGATCTGCACAAAGGAAATGCTGAGGGGGTGACACATTGGAATCAGTTCCGCTGTCTTTTTCGCAGCCATGATGCCCGCAATGCGAGCGGTCTCAAGGACATTTCCTTTTTTTGCCTTTTGCTCGCTGATCAGGTCAAAGGTCTCAGGTAGCATGGTAATGACCCCATGGGCCACTGCTTCCCGGACTGTAGCCGATTTCTCGGAGACATCGACCATGCGAACCCGGCCTTCTTCATCAAGATGAGTCATTGTCGGCATAGCTTCCTCCCCTGTGAGAGTTCAGATTTGTCTGAATAACTGATCCCGCTGTGCTTGTGCGTCCCAGGGTTTCTATAGGCCATTGGAGTACTGGAGTAGTGGGTCGGAACGTTGTTGGAAATCTCCTGTTCTTGAAACCCATCACTCCACTCTATATAAAATGTTCTGTCTTTTGCGTCACCCGTTTCTTGACGGCATTCAAGGTATCCTCTAGCACAGGAATAACGTGGTCTCGAAAATCTCCGGCCACCACGATAAACATGACACTATCGCCCACCTTGAGCGACCCGTCACTAATCTCAACCAATACCTCTATGATGCCCGGCCTTTGTCTTTGTTCAGCAAGGATGGCGTCCAAGGCCTCGTGATCAACGGTGATGGTAAGCCCTGATACGGGTCGGCCATCCCGGGAAGTCCCCCGAACCACGCCGTTGTGGCACAGGATCATCCCAACATTGGCGTAATCCGGGCGGGATTTTACTCTCTCAATCAAGGTAGTGAGTCCCATGAAACGTCCCCCCTTTGGAAACACATAATTCCAAAAAATCGAACATATGTAAATACTTAAAAAGTGAATCTCAATTATTCCCGTCATGGAAGAACTTAGGGGCTTCGCCCCAATTGGGCACGCAGTGGAATGTTTTCAAGCCGTCAGGCGCAACCCTTAGCGCTATGATGGAACGATGGAATGGTGGAATAATGGGTTAAGAGGATTCAAGAGAAGTTAGAAAAGATTCTTTTCGCCTTTTTGTCCCCAACATTCTATTGTCCCATTATTCCATCATTCCAGATCAATGGCATAGAAAACTGCCACTGAAAGTTACATGATTACCACGAAGTGTAGAACTTCCGAAACGTTTAATTAAGCCTTATTTGGCATATTTCAGCTTGACAAGGTGAGAACATGTCAATAGCGTTTACGACCGGATGCTGTTGGAGCAATTGCCAAGTACTGACCATTTAACTCACGAGAGTATTATACCATGCCACCGATTGTCTCGGTTGTAGGAAATTCAGGAGCCGGAAAAACCACCCTTTTAGAAAAGCTTGTGCGTGAACTGAAGAAAAGGGGCTATCGCATCGGGACGATCAAGCACGATGTCCACGAATTTGATATAGACCATGAGGGAAAAGACAGCTGGCGCCACAAAGAGGCTGGCGCGTGCACGGTGGCCGTCTCGTCGCCTAAGAAGCTGGCCCTCGTTAAGGATATTGAGTCTGAGGAATGCCTTGACAGCCTGGCTTCAAAATACTTCCAGGATGTGGATATCATATTAACAGAAGGATACAAGAAAGAAGGCAAACCCAAGATAGAGGTATTTCGAAGCCAAGTGCACGAGAAACCCCTCTCCAAGGAAGACAAGAACCTTGTGGCCTTGGTGTCTGACACGAGCCTCGACCTGGATGCGCCGTGCTTCGAGCTGAATGACACAGAGGGTTTGGCTGACTTTCTTGAAAAGAGATTCTTGACCGGCTCGCTCCCCGCGCACGAAGTGCTGCCGTAAGGCAGAACGCCCGTCCTGTAGGGCGGGGTCAAGGGGAGCTATACAAGAATGTTCATCTTCCTTACCGGGGTGCGAAGCGCTGCCGCAAGGCAGAACCCCCGCCCTTTAGGGCGGGGAGGCTTCACAGAATCATCTCAAGTCCTCCGCTAACATTTGCTCGGACGCGGTCAAGTCTTCCGGCGTATTAATGTTGAAGAAGGAGATGAGATCGGGGTCGGCTGATCTGAGTTCAGCTTCCGGAATCTCTTTTACCTTGACCTTCGGGAAGAAGTTGAGAATCTTGGACTCTCCGTTCTGTAACTGACGTTCAATAGGTTTTATGCATCGTCTTGAGTAAATGGCGCACAGGGGCTGATTACCCCGCTCCGTCACAGGCATAATCACATCCCATCTCGATTCCAGCTCGTCCAGAAGCGTCTGGATCAATTCCGGTCTTAAGAAAGGCGTGTCACATGCCGTAATAAAAGCATGGGGCGCGGAGGCGTGAAACAGCCCCGCGTGGATGCCTGTAAGAGAGCTGCGAACTGGAAAGAGATCGCTTACGATCTTCAGGTCGAATGATAGATATTGAAGCGGTTCCCTGGTGACCAGCAGAACTTCATCGAAAAGCCCTTGAAAGGACTTGCAAAGCCGGTCTAAGATAGTCTGACCGCCTAAGGAAAGAAAGGCCTTGTTTTTGCCTGCCATCCGTTCGTTCAATCCGCCGGATAAGATAATCGCTGAACAAGAATGTTTCACGAGCCGAGGATTACCTCCTGTAAGACAAGTCGAGAGTTGGGCTAATTAGTGCCTATCCATAAATAAAGTAACAAGTGTTGGGACCGGATAAGTTTCCAATTCATAACTGAGGATTTTTTGTGGTGAGTAAGCCTGATCATAGGCTATAGGCCATAGGTGATAGGCAATGTGGAACACAAACTTGCCCCTTGCCTCAAAAGTGTACGCCGCAGGCGCAAACCCGCGAAGAACGCCGCTCATCGCAAAAAGGGCCATTTATGGATGGAAACTAATTAAACAATGTGATCCCATTGGCAAAATTATCAGGCCCTCCCACAAGGTGTCAAGGAAAAGGAAAACTGCGATATCACGATCTGTGAGAAAGAGTGTTTGGAACTTCACTCAAGAATCATGCGATCATTAAGGAAAATCAATGGTTGAAACGAAGAAGGGGCATGGGAGGGAAGAAATTGCCCTTGACAAGCCATGCAAATGACCGTATTTTCTGACAATTACAGTATTGCATAGGAGATCGAGGTTTGAAGAAGGGATTTATAAGGATTGACAAAGAACTGTGCAAGGGGTGTGGGCTGTGTATCGCAGCGTGCCCCAAGGGACAGATCAAGATAGGCAACAAGCTCAACATCAAGGGTTATCATCCGGCCGAGTACACTGAAAAAGAAAAGAGCAAGAAGCGTAAATGTACCGGATGTGCTCTGTGTGCAATAACTTGCCCCGATATTGCTATTGAGGTGTTCCATGGCTAAGCAGTTGATGCGCGGGAGTCATGTGATTGGAGAAGCGGCAACACGAGCAGGATGTCGTTTTTATGCAGGCTACCCCATAACACCGCAAAACGAGATCCCCGAGTATATGTCTGAGCGCTTTGCTGACCTTGAAGATGCCACATTCATTCAGGCAGAAAGCGAGCTGGCCGCAATCAACATGGTCATGGGTGCAAGCATGACCGGAGTCCGGGCCATGACGTCGTCCTCCAGCCCGGGCATCAGCCTGAAGCTGGAAGGGATCTCTTACATAGCTGGCATGGAACTCCCCGCCGTCATTGTAAACATTATGCGTGGAGGCCCAGGACTGGGGAACATTGCTCCTTCGCAGCAGGACTATTTCCAGGCTACAAGAGGAGGAGGACACGGTGGCTATCGTACCATTGTGCTTGCCCCGCATTCGGGCCAAGAGCTGGTTACTCTTACGATGAAAGCCTTTGATTTGGCTGACTCCTATCGTACTCCGGTCATATTGCTGGGCGATGGTTTGATGGGCCAGATGATGGAGCCTGTGAGCTTTCCGGATCCGATTGATCCATCCAAGTTGCCCAAAAAGGACTGGGTGCTAAACGGTACGAAGGGTCGGGACACCCGCCTTATTGCTTCATTGCATTTGGACCCTGTCGAGATGGAGCAATTCAACTGGAAACTGGCCAGAAAGTATGCGGCCATATCCGAGCGTGAAGCCCAGCATGAGTCGTATCTTCTTGATGGTGCTCGCTTTGCTGTGGTTGCCTTTGGCACCGCGGCTCGCATTGCCAAGGGTGCTGTGAACCGGGCGAGGGAAGCCGGGCTAGAAGTGGGGCTTTTTAGGCCTGTAACATTATGGCCTTTCCCCGAAAAGGAGCTCCGGGCCTTGACGCGTACGGTCAAGCATATCCTCGTATTCGAAATGAACCTTGGCCAGATGTTGGAAGATGTGAAGATTAGTGTGGGCGAACAGGCTTCGGTACACTTTCATGGTAGGCCAGGAGGTGTCATCTCCACCCCGCATGAGGTTGAGAATGTAATAAAGAAACTAATGTATAAATACGAACTCGATAAGTGACAAAGGAATCCTATGGCTAAGCAGATATTCAAAAGACCCGAGGCTCTGAAGGATGCCATTTTTCACTATTGTCCGGGGTGCGGCCACAGTATTATCCATAGGCTGACGGCCGAAGTGATTGACGAACTAGGTATTCGGGAGAGGACCGTTGGCGTCCCGCCTGCTGGGTGCGCTGTGCTGGCGTATAATTACTTTGATGTAGACATGGGAGAAGCGCCCCATGGACGAGCCCTTGCAGTGGCTACAGGCATAAAGCGAGCCAGACCGGACCTGATAGTGTTTACGTATCAGGGGGACGGCGATATCGCTGCCATCGGCACTGCCGAGACAATTCATGCAGCCAACCGTGGGGAACGGCTGACCGCCATCTTTGTAAACAATGGCGTCTACGGGATGACAGGGGGCCAGATGGCACCCACTACACTGATTGGACAAACCACTACAACAACACAGCGGGGGAGAGCACCCCTCAGGGATGGATATCCCCTCGACTTGAGTCAAATGCTGGGTGTAGCAGCGGGAAGCGTTTACGTTGCAAGGACGTCGGTGACGTCGCCAAAAAGCATCCTCAAAACCAAAAAGGCCATCAAGAAAGCGTTTCAGGTCCAGATGAATGATCTCGGGTTTGCTTTGGTTGAGATATTGTCTCAGTGCCCCACAAATTGGAAGCTCTCATCAGTGGACTCCTGCAAACGGATCGAAGAAGAGGTCGTGAAGAGCTACCCCCTGGGGGTGATCAAGGATACGACAGGCAAAGGTCATTGACCGAATGACATCCAAAACACAAAAAACCACCATAGCAAAAGCAAAAACCATATTTTCCGGCTTCGGCGGACAAGGGGTTCTGATGATGGGCTACGTGCTGGCAACTTCAGGCATGAACGAGAACAAGCATGTGACCTATCTTCCATCCTACGGGGCAGAGGTGCGCGGTGGAACCGCCAATTGTACCGTCACTGTAAGCGATGAGCCGATCGCCTCGCCGGTGGCATCTTTTCCAGACTCAGCCGTGTTGATGAACACCCCTTCTCTCATAAGATTTGAGGGAGGGGTGAAGTCGGGAGGCACCGTTTTCCTGAATAGTGACCTGGTAGATGTCCGGCCTAAGCGCAGAGATATAGAGGTCGTATCCATACCGGTCAACAGTATCGCCGGAAGACTGGGCAGTACTCGCGGGGCAAACATGGTTATGATCGGTGCCCTGGTGCAACAAACCGGTTTGGTTTCTTTGAAGTCAGTTATACAGAGTGTAAAGAGTATCTTTCAAAAAAAGGGCTCAAAGGTGCACAAGATGAACACCCTGGCCATCAAGGAAGGTGCTGCATTTGTGGATGCGCTATCGGGTTCCTAAACCGGGAATGTAACGGGGATCTTAGACATGACCGTCAAGCAAATCGTCTTAGGAGTCAAGAACAAGCAGGGTGAACTTTCTCGTATCATCGGCCATCTCTATGACAACGATGTGAGGGTCTGCGCCTTTGGGGTAGGCACCGACAAGGATAAAGCCACCCTCCGATTTATTGCCAGCGATCCGGAAGCAGCGATTTCAGTCCTGACCGGCCTCGGCTACAAAGCCAAGACCAAGAATGTTATTGCGGCACAGGTCCCGGATCATCCAGGCGGATTGAACACAATCCTTAAGGTATTGGACTCGGCCAATATTAATATCCTCCATATTTATCCATCCCTCGAGACCCAAGATTCGGCTCTGATCCTAGAGGTTGACAAAACTAAAGGAGCAATACGGGCTTTGAGGGACAACTGGATCAACCTTTACGACGATAAGATTTACAGTCTATAGGGCTTCAACTCGACAACAGCGCACGGTATAGTCGTTCGTAGAGACCTTTGCGTAACCCCTCCCCACCATGAATATTCAATCATACCGATTCGGCTACGTTCAAATCGATGGAAAGGATTACCGGAACGACGTCAAGCTTATCGGTAAGAGGGTGGTACCTGAGTGGTGGCGCTCCCAGGGCCACCTTGTGCAAGTGAAGGACATCAAGGATCTTCTAAGCGAAGATGCTGAAATCTGCGTCTTTGGGACCGGAGCCTATGGTTCCATGCGGGTATCAGACTCTGTAATATCTGAGTTCCAAAACCGTGGAGTAAAAGTCCTGATAGAAAAAACCGAATCAGCGTGCAATACGTACACTAGGCTTTTGCAGGACGGCAAGAGAGTTGTGGCTGGGTTTCATCTGACCTGTTAGTGACACACCCAGTTACGAGTTATTCTTGGACGGCTCTATGTTGACTGTCAAAAGTAGGTTCCGTTTGGCCCGAAGTCGTTGACAACTGCAAACCTTACGGAATGGTTTTCATCTTCCCGATTGACAGGTCGTGGAGGGGGATCAGAATATCCGCCATCTCCTTGATCTTTTGCATGCTATCGTAAGCCTCCATGACATTGATGTGCACCCCCGGGGCAATAGCAGGGCCGGTGGCTGGGAAGTTCTTATCGTTGCAGCAAAGCCCTGTGATAATCGCCTTTCCTTGTGAGGTGTTGATGGAAACGGACTGGCCCCCAACCGAATGCCCGGGGCTGAAGATCACATCAATCCCGTCAAGGATCGTCGTATCCCCCTCCACCTCAACGACATCAACATCGTCCAGCACATCCGGATAATACCTGTGGTCAATCGGGTGGGGATTCCTCAAAAAATCCATCTCTCTCTTCTGAACATACACCTTGGCACGGGAGCACTTATAGTCATTTTCACAGTGATCATTGTGAAGATGGGTATGAATGATCACATCTATGTCGTCGGGGCTGAGTCCCAGGGTCGCTAGCGCATTCTCAAATTCAAGGATATCAAAACCATGGGTTTTCCCTAAGTCATCCGGTACGACAAACTGTTCTAGCCCGGTGTCGATAAGGATATTCTTGTCACCGCCCTTGACATAAAATACGTAGATGGGTATCCAGATTCCTTTTCCATAATCCCGCAGATAGGTCATGACTCCCTGGTCTGTTTCATTGGCTCCGACTACCAGAGGATGAATGGTGTATTCCTGCATCTATACCTCCTGTCTCATTAGTACATTCTTCCTTATTCATAGTGAATGCTGAAGGATGCCCATTCGTTTCTGCTACAAGCCGTCTCAAAAGAGTGGATCAGGGTTCAGGGCAAGGCGCGGGGCGGCGAAAAAGCGCAGCATACACGGTAGTATGTGAGCATTTTGAGGCGACCCGGAACGCCACCATGGGGACTTAGACGCATTTTTGAGATGGCTTGTAATCATTTCTTCTTGTCAAAAACTTCGGGATAAAGCTTCTTTGCGCATTCAGGACAAACGCTGTGGCTAAATTCGGCCTCGGAATGATCCCGGATATATGCTTCAATCTGCTGCCAGTAGCCCTGGTCATCTCTTATACTCTTACACGAAGCACAAATGGGAAGTAGGCCGCTCAATGTCTTAACCTC
This sequence comes from Desulfobacteria bacterium, assembly GCA_030145395.1. Lineage (GTDB taxonomy): Bacteria > Desulfobacterota > Desulfobacteria > Desulfobacterales. The sequence goes on along the minus strand of JAQYVR010000158.1, from coordinate 7,867 downwards.
GGATAGCGCTTCCTGAAGTTCGCCTATGAGTCTCTCTCGCTCCTCCTCTGCTTGCTTGCGCTCAGTAATGTCCAGGAAACTTTCCAGCAAATGCTTTCGGCCGTCTAGTATAACAGATACAACTGTCTTGAGAATAGGCACCCTTTGACCATCAGCAGTCAACAACACCTGTTCTGCATTGTCCAGGTTCTGTCCGAGATCGGTGATCGGACACTCGCCCTCCTCGGCTGGACAGATGTATCCGTGGCAAGGGCTGCCGAGAATCTGCTCCCTTGGAGAACCGACCATTTTTCCGGCGGCTGCATTGACACCAACGATGATATGCTTCTTGGGGTCAATAACGACAATTCCGGCCTGAATTGTATCCAGTACAGTCTTTAAGCGGACTTCGCTTTCCCCCAACGCCTCCTCCGCCCGCCCTCGCTCAGCAGCTTCCTTCTCTAATTCCTTGACCCTTTGTATCAGTTCTTCATGGGTCGACTCTTCTTGCATATAAATGCCCTTCAGTTGTTCCAGAACTATATAGTGTCTGTCAAAAGTATGTTCCGTTTCCTTTGAATTCGTTGATGATTGGAAATATTATCTTGAAATGAAGCGGTTCAATTGTTTCTACGGAGGCAGGGATTAGGACTGTTCCGATAAACGGCTGATACATTATATATGGAAAGTCATCCTTAAGGATGGCGTGCTCACAATATTTAAAAAACTTGGACCTATTCCGTTCCCATAATCTCCCTTATCTTTCCAGACAGTTCTTTCATAGTGAAGGGCTTCTGAATGAAACCATCACATCCACGGTCCAGAATATCGGTCGCTTCACCATCAATGCTATATCCGCTCAAAAGAAGAACTTTGATGTTCGGGTTGATTTCTTTCATCTTCTCATACACTTCACTCCCACCCATATGTGGCATAACGATGTCAAGAAGGACGATGTCTATGTTATCCCCATTCTTCTCATAAAGTTCTACAGCCTCTTTGCCATCCCTCGCCAGCAACACACTGTAGCCCATGGCCTGCAACAACTCCTCGCCTACCTCCCTGATGGCATCTTCATCATCCACGAACAGCACCGTTTCAGTACCGGCGATGAGCCTATCGGCATGCCTTAAAGCTTCACGGACAGTCTTCTCAGACGCTGGCAGATAGATGCTGAAGCTTGCTCCGTGCCCTTGCCTGGAGGTTACGTGAATATATCCGTCGTGGCCTTTTACGATCCCGTATGTAGAAGCCAGGCCGAGACCCGTACCTCTTCCCCTCTCCTTGGTCGTAAAGAATGGATCAAAGATACGCTCCATGATCTTTTTATCCATGCCCGCACCCGTGTCGGTCACTGTTAGCGACACATAGTTGCCAGGTTCTGTATCATACAGCTTGCTCTTGATATCCTTGTGAGTGACATTCTTGGTCCTCAGAATCAGATCCCCACCACCAGGCATAGCATCTGCAGCATTTACAAACAGATTCCAAAGTACCTGCTCTATTTGCCCGGCGTCTGCCTCTACGGCAAACAGGTCATCTGCAAACTCTTGGTGAATAGCTATCTCCCTTTTGGTTCGGCCAAAGGTCTCTGAGGTTTCTCCCACGAGTTCGTTGAGATCAAGGGGCTTGACCTCATATCTTCCCTTCCTTGCATATCCAAGGAGGTGTGAGGTGAGTTTGGCTCCGCTTTGAATTTGCTTTTCAGTGTTCTTCAGTCGTTCGCAATTTGGGTCCTTAGCATCCATGTGAGTAAGCAGTAAAGACACATTTCCCTGTATGCCCATGAGGAGGTTGTTGAAGTCATGGGCAATGCCGCCGGCCAGGGTACCAATCGCCTCCATTTTCTGGGCTTGCTGAAGTTGGGCTTCAAGGCGTTTTCGTTCTGTGATATCTCGTATGACGCCCTGGTACCCCAGAACGCTGCCATCCTTTGCACAACGCACGCTGGCAGTGAGCAGGCAGTCCATCTCCGTCTTATCTTTCTTGCGAAATTTCACCTCATAGTCTGTGACAGATCCTTTTGACTCTATCTCCCTCTGAAACCGGGGTCTATCATCAGAATTTACATATATCTCTCGGGCGTCCAGCCCTATCATCTCCTTCCTTGTGTAGCCGAAGAGATCAAGCCCGGACTGGTTAATGTCAAGGAACTCGCCCGCTCGAGCCGTAACGTAGATAGCGTCCCTGGAGTCTTCAAAAAGTGTCCGGTATCTCTCCTCGCTGTCCCGCAGTGCTTCTTCGGCCCGCTTGCGTTCAGATATCTCCTGTTTCAGAAGCACATTGGCCCTTGTAAGCTCTGCCGTTCGTTCTTCAACTCGAATTTCCAGGTCGTGGTGAGCCGTTTGCAGCGCCTCGTCCGCACGTTTTCGCTCGGTCATTTCTCTGGACACGCTATCGATCATCTCGTTTGTCACTTTTTTGAGGCTTTCAAGTAGTTCGACTTGAGAACCCCCTGAGACCCGCGCAGCCAGGTCGCCTTTTGAGACCCTGTGCAATGCGTCAAAGTGCTCAGCCAGGCCTATGGCAAACTCGTGAGAAAGATCAACCATTTCCGCCAGATTCTCCCCGGTCAGGTTGACCATATGTTTCAATTTAGTGATCAAATCGAGATCCGACTTCTCAGATATCTTGACTGATGGATCCCCTGAAGAAATCTTCTGCAACGCTTCAAAAACCTCGGACAAGCCAAGGGCCAACTCCATACTGATCCCTTCCAAATCCCTGTCTCGCTCATCAACCATCCCCCTGAATTCTACAAACTGTTCATGAACCACCGTTAAGGTATCTTCCAATGAGCTGATATCTACATTTGCTTTAAAAGGCTCACATGCAAGACACATCTCTATCTTTTCCAGGAATTTTCCCTGGATCTCATCCCGACAATGGGTATCTGAAACGAGCCAACACCTGAGGTCCTTTGATATGTAAACTGGGCATTCTGTTTCGTCACACTCAAAGAACTCCCAGCATTTCATCTTACCTGTCACTCCTCAAACTCCTTTTATAGTAACTGTCATAAATACGTTCCGCTATCCAGGTGGTGGAGAGGCTCTTGTGGCTTCCGGAGGAGTCTATTCTTGACCATTTTGTAAAGCGGTCTTGGTGAAGCGAAGCGCGAAAATTGAAGCCTCCCCGCCCAGAAGGGCGGCGTTCTGGCTTGCGCCAGTGCTTCGCGCCCCGGTAAGGAACATATACATTTTCACATAGCTCCCCTTGACCCCGTCCTGAAGGACGGGTGTTCTGCCTTACGGCAGCACTTCGTGCGCGGGGAGCAAGCCGGTCAATTATTTCTCTTTGCCATGTGTGATAAGGGGTCTCCTAGAATTGTATCTGGATCCGTTTCTTGTCTCCCCCTTCATCCTTTATGGAGAGAAATACTTTCCCCAGCCGCTCACACCAGATGCGAATATCCTTCTCAAACGTCGGGCAATCTCCCAAAATCTCCAGAATGTCGCCAGGTTTAATGTCGGGAGCCCGAACAGCTATCTTGAGAACCGGCTGGGGGCACTTCAGGCCAAGCGTATCCAAAACTTCTGTTGCCATTGCTATGTCTCCTTATTTGAAATCCCGTGGTTCAATCACCCTTATCAACTTCTTTTCCTTATCATATAGGTTCACAACCGTCGGCGGTTCTCCCGTAACACAGTGGGTGGCACAGGCAAGGCACGGATCATAGGCCCGGAATGCCATTTCTATCATGTTGAGTATGCCATCAGAAACGCGACCACCCTTTATGAGGCACCGGGCGGCCTTTTCAATCGACATACAAATGGCCGCAGCGCTATTCTGTGTGGCGACCAACAGGTTCAATTTTTCTACTATGCCTGCCTCGTCGGTTTCATAATGATGAAACAGGGTTCCCCGCGGGGCTTCGCATACCCCAAAGCCTTCCTTGGGGATTTGATTAGAAAGATTCCTCACGTTAGGATTCGCGAGTTCGTCATCTCCGGCAAGCTGATCCATTCTCTCTGCAGCATAAAGGACTTCAATGAGCCTTGCCCAGTGATAGGCCAGTGTATTGTGGACAGGCTTGTCCCCCAGGGTGTCAAACATTTTCTCATACTCGGTCTGGGCCAATGGTGTGGCCATACCTTCGGCAGCATTGAGGCGAGCAAGCGGGCCAACCCTGTAAATACCACTGCCCTCTCCGTCAACAAATCCCTTCCAGCCGATGTCCTTCAAATACAGGAGTTTCATATAGCTCCACGATTCAACGCGTTCCTCCAGATGCTTCAAGTAGTCTTTCGCCTCGAACTTGGTGAACTCGTTGCCGTTCGGATCAACGACCCTGATTTTTCCATCATAGAAATTGACCCTGTTTCTATCATCCACCATGCCCATGTAGTAAGTGCTGTGGTAGAACACATCACCGGTCAGCAGGTCGCTGAACTCTTTGTTCTTGAGCACATCATTATGAAATATCTTCAAAGTGAACTTGGCAAATTCTACTGCATCTTTTGTAACAACCTGTATTTCGGCTTTTTCTTCCTCAGTCAGGGCCTTTGAAATCCCGCCGGGAAGTCCGCAAACAGGATAAAGGGAGCTGCCGCTAATCGCGGCATTCACGCCTCGCACCCTGTTGCGTATGTCAATCGCTTTCTTCCCAATTTCAATACCTAGTTTACCTAATACTCCGAGAATGTTTCTCTCAGCAGTCGGCGCATCCGGACCAACGATCAAATCAGGTCCGCCCAGAATAAGGAAATGCAAAAGATGGTCCTCAAACATAAACGCATTATACATGAGTTCCCTAATCTTCTTTGCAGCGGGAGGGGGCTCCACCTTGAAAAGATCATCCAGTGCCTTACTCGACGCAGTATGGTGGGCCGTAGGACATACCCCACAAATCTTTTGTGTGATAGTTGGCATCTCTTCCACCGCTCTGCCCTCACAGAACTTCTCAAAACCCTTGAAGTCCGGCACCTGCAAATAGGCACGCTCCACATCGCCCTTCTCGTCAAGAAAGATGTCAATCTTTCCGTGTCCTTCCAATCTTGTTATCGGGTGGATTGTGATGCGTTTGCTCATGGCACTATCCAGGGATCTTTCCCTTTAATAATGATGAAGCCAAGCTGTACCTGTAGAATAGCCCGGCAGGATCAGGTATTGAATCTGCTATTCTTTCTAATTCTTTCTCGTCCTTTGAGTCAATCATAGACGCCAGAAAAGACAAAGATTTTGCCCCTTGATCTCTGACATCATCAGTCGGACCAAAGCAGCCTCGACAGGGCATGTTTGCATGGATGCACCTTGCCATACAACCGCCCCTCGTAGCCGGACCAAGACAGATGAGTGCCTGGTTCAGGAAACACTTCTCAGGGTCCCATTCGGTTTGATGAAGTCTTTTAAACTCTTTTATTCGTAATCTTTCGGGTCTGCTATCTCTTCGGGGGCATGTATCGCAGAGTGCCTTCTTTTCCGCCAACACGCTTCCCTTGGGAGGAAGCCTCCCCTCCAGGGCCATGATGATCGCATCTCTGATCAGCTCGGGTGTTGGCGGGCACCCCGGAATATAATAGTCCACATCCACCACTTGATCCAGGGCTCTGACACGATCATGAAAACCCGAAAGCTCTAATTCTCTCCCGTGCGCCACGCTTTGAACTTCGGGCAAAGTCCCCTCAGGATTCTTTACGGTTGGAACTTCCTTGTATGAGCGATCCAACACATCCTGGCGTTCGAAAAAATTTGCCAGACCAGGGACACCACCAAGATGGGCGCAAGCTCCGTGGGCCATCACCAATTGGGATTTCCTTCTCAACAGCTTGGCCATCTCTTCTTGCTCATCCATTCTGACGGCCCCGTTGATGAGGGTCGCGGCAATCTCTCCATCATTTAGGGCTTCGACGTCCTTGTATTTGAAATCCAAGGCAACCGGCCAAAACACAATATCCGCCATCTCGGAAACTGTGAGGATATCTTCGGCCAGATCAACGACCGATTCCTCACATCCTCCACAGCTCGAACACCAATACAGGGCGATTTTAGGCTTTTCTGTCATACGGCTTAATTTCCCGGGATAAACAGTTCAAAAGGGAACTTTGAGATTCGACAATGTGGAAATACGCAATCGAAACCCTCGTATCCCATGTGAAGCCTCCCCGCCCTTCCGGGCAGGGGTTCTGCCTCACGGCAGTGCTGCGCAGCCCGCCCTCGTCCTTCCGGACGGGCGTTCTGCCTTACGGCAGCACTTCGTGCGCGGGGAGCTCGCCGGTCACATCTCAAATCCCCTGCATCAACGGACCAATGGGCCGAGTTCCCTCACTCTCTCAACCATTTCCGAAACAACCTCAACAAACCTATCTCGCTCGCTCGCTGAAATCCAGTCAAGCCTTAATCTATCTTCTTCTATACCGAATTGCATGAGCATCTTTCGTAACATGATGTATCTCTTGAGTGTATGAAAATTACCCTCCTTATAATGGCACTCCCCGGGGTGGCATCCCAAAATGAGGACACCATCCGCCCCCTCCTTGAACGCCTCCAGGACGAACTGGGGATCAGTCCGGCCGCTGCACAAAACCCGTATGACCCTTAGATTTACGGGATACGGTTTCCGCGCTCTGCCGGCGGCATCTGCACCCTCGTAAGCACACCAGTTGCAGAGAAAACCAACGATTATTGGTTCAAAACGATTCATCTTGGTCTCGTGTTATCTCCCAGAGACAACCGATATGGTATTCTTAACCACTGTGTGTCTGCAAAAAGGGGTAAGGCCATTAAATGTTCTAAACAAGTTTTGGATTTCTGTCATTCGGATTTTGGATTTGTTTCGAGCTTCGATATTCGTGCTTCGAATTTGACATCTCGACAACAGCAGCATGCCAGTACAGTCTGAGTCGAACCCACAACTATCTTGCAGTGCATCAAGACTCCCCTCCTGCCAGCGCCTGTATCTCTGCAGATATCTGCATATCCGCAAAATGCTTAGCCTTGATCGATCCGCTGGGACAAACAGCAGGACAAACTCCACACCCCCTGCACAGAATTTCATTAATGACGACGTGTCTTCCTGTTTCATCGTAATGGATCGCCCTGTAAGGACACACGGCAATGCACAGCTTGCACCCACAACACAGGTCTGCATTCGCCTCAGCCGTAACCGCGTCGAGCACCAGTTTCTCCCCGGGGATAAGCCGTGACAGTATCCTGCCTGCTGCTGCCTGACCGTCTGCCACCGAGGACTGAATATCCTTTGGTCCCTGGGCACACCCGGCAATAAATACGCCGTCCCTGACCGTCGAGACAGGGGCTATAGTCGGATTTTCCTCAACAAAAAATCCACCGTCACCTTGTGATATGTCACAAATACGGGCCAAGTCCCCGGCATCTCTTGCTCCCTCAATCGCCGGAGCCAACACCACCATGTCAGCGGTGATCGTCTTGGACTTTCCATGAACGTCCACATAGTCTATTAGTATCTTGTCATCTTTTTCACCAATTTCTATCGAATCGGGGTCCTTCATGTGAAGGAATTCAGGACCGCATTCTCGAGAGACCTTTCCAAAGAAGCCCTGTGATTTCTTGCCGGGTAAACAGAAATCCGAGTACAGCTCAGTAATCGAGACCCCCGGGAGTTTCTTTGCCGCTTGATGAGCAAATTTCAGCGAATACATGCAACACACGCCTGAACAGTGTTCATTGAACTTGCTGCTTCTGGACCCGACACAATGAACAAGGGCAATCTTTTCGGGAGACTGACCGTTCTTTAGTTCGATCTTTCCATCCGTCGGCCCGGTGGGATTCACCAGTCTTTCAAACTCAAGGCTGGTATATACATTTTCAATCTTCCCGTACCCGTACTGAGGCGAACGCCTTGGGTCGAAGATATCAAATCCCGTGGCCACAACAACTGCACCCACTTTCATCTCTTCAATTTGATCGG
>JAQYVR010000136.1 GCA_030145395.1 Desulfobacteria bacterium | reverse complement strand
TCCGACATCCCCTTCAAAGCCAAATGCTTCGTGATAGCCGATGTCAACGTCGTCTTACCATGATCAATATGACCAATCGTTCCCACATTCACATGCGGCTTCACTCTCTCAAACTTCTTCTTCGCCATCTTCCTGCCCTCCACATGGTGTTCTTGGTTGAGTGCCCTATGTCCCACTCGCTTTTCTGGAGCCCACGACCGGATTCGAACCGGTGAACCTCTTCCTTACCAAGGAAGCGCTCTACCACCTGAGCTACGTGGGCAACCCGCATTATGATAATACATGTGGAGCGGGAAACGGGATTCGAACCCGCGACCCTCAGCTTGGAAGGCTGATGCTCTAGCCAACTGAGCTATTCCCGCGCCTAAACCGTCGAGTCCCCGCTTTTACTGTATTAGCGTGTCTTGGCGGAAGGCGCACATTTCCTTCACTCGAGTGCGCCAAACAACGAGGCTTTGGATTATCCTGGTAACGTCCTTTAGATTGAGGTTACGGCTCCTTGGCAAAACACAGTAAGGTAAATGCAGGCAGTACATGTAGTCCATGCGATGTCGAGGTTAATACTCCGCCATCTCCTACATACTACTTACTATGAGGCTTGGTGGAGGGGGGAGGATTCGAACCTCCGAAGGCATCGCCGACAGATTTACAGTCTGTTCCCTTTGGCCACTCGGGAACCCCTCCCTGGATCCTTCCGTTAACAATGTCTGGAGCCAGCGAAGGGACTCGAACCCCCGACCGACTGATTACAAATCAGTAGCTCTACCAGCTGAGCTACGCTGGCCCCCCTTCAAGGCTCGAAAAAATAAGATCGTCAAACGGCATAGACGATCTTCCGTGAAAAAAACTTGTCCATATGTGGCCTACCAATAAAAACTACTATACCTAATATCATACCATATTCATAGCAAGTTCTGTGTGTCCTTGATAAGGGAGTTAGCAAGTGATAGGTTCCTTATTAATATGTTTTTCTCCTATTTTCTTTAAATTGCTTTGTTTATCTGTGCTATTCTTCTCTTACAACTTTTTCAGCTCAGCCCTCAGTGCAGAGTTGACGACATTTCGTCATTCTGTTACTTAAGTAAATAGTCTAGAAAGTTACAGTTTTACCTAATCATTATGTAGGCATAGGGTTCGGACACCCCCTCCATAAGATGGAGTTTTTGAGTAGTGTTGGGTAACAGCAAAGGGATCCCTTTCTTTGCCGTGAACCCATCGTTCCGTCGATCCATTTTTCCATTACTCCGACCGGGGTGAAGCCCCAACTTCAAAAGAGGTAGCTGATGGACTTTTCACTTTCCATGGAGCAGAAGATTCTGAGGGAGTCGGTACGGGCTTTTGCCGAGAAAGAGATTAGCCCCGTTGCCCGCACGCTGGACGAAACCGAAACATTTTCTTATGAGTTGACCAAGGCCATGGGAGCATTGGGACTCTTCGGGATATTTGTCTCCGAACATTACGGCGGCCAAGAGCTTGACTATTTGTCTTATATCATAGCCGTGGAGGAGCTGGCAAGGGTAGATGCCTCCCAGGCAGCCACTGTGGCTGCAGCCAATTCTCTTGGTATTGGCCCTATCTATTACTTTGGCACAGAAGAACAAAAAAGGAAATACCTTCCTCGACTTTGCACTGGAGAGATGCTCTGGGGTTTTGGCCTTACAGAGCCGGATGCCGGATCGGATGCCTCGGCCTGTCACACTCATGCGGTTCTGGACGGCGATGCCTGGGTCATCAATGGCAGCAAGATTTTTATCACTAATGCCTCTACGGACATCTCGGGTGGTGTGACAGTTATGGCCGTGACCGACAAGCGAAGTGATGGTCGCAATGAACTAAGCTGTTTTCTGGTCGAATCCGGCACGCCTGGATACACAGCACAGCCCATGCATGGAAAAATGATGTGGCGAGCCTCAAGCACCAGCACCTTATACTTTGAAGACTGCCGTGTTCCCAAGGAGAATCTTCTTGGAAAGCGCGGAGAAGGTTTTCATCAAATGCTCGCTACCTTGGACGGCGGGCGCCTCAGTATTGGCGCCATGGGCTTAGGCGGTGCCCAGGGTTGCTACGATATGGCCATAAAATATGCCAAAGAGCGGGTTCAGTTTGGACGCCCCATATCAACCTTTCAGGTCAATGCCTTCAAACTGGCTGACATGGCCATGGAGATTGAGTGCGCCCGACTGCTCCTCTACAGGGCGTGCTGGCTCAGGAACCAAAACAAGCCCTTCAGCAAAGAAGCTGCCATGGGGAAACTGTACTGTTCCGAAGTCATGGGCCGTGTGGCCAACCATGCGGTACAGCTTCATGGCGGCTACGGCCTCATGAAAGAATATGATGTGGAAAGATTTTATCGCGATCAGAAACTGCTTGAGATTGGTGAAGGGACGTCGGAAGTTTTGCGTATAGTAATCGCCAGGCTGATTGGTGCGTACTAGAAGCTGATCATATGATCAGCTTATAGTGTCATGTCGCAGAAATAACCTCCATCAGTCACGGAGCAGGGAAAATGGCCTGATGGCAAAGCTAAATTTCCTAAACAGACTTGTGGGACATGACACTAGGTAGGAAACTAGGAAAAAAAGGGGCTTATCCGGGGTCGGGGTGTTATCTCATCTCAAAATTTCTTTTAAGTGTAGAGAGATTTTTTACGCCACTGACCCTAGACTTCCCCTTTAGTCCCTTTATCGTCATATTTGAAAAAAACTTTAACAAAAAAGGGCAGGGGAGGGGCCGTTCTTATTGCTGTTGCAGTTCAAACAAGAAAGGCAGGGCCATGTTTGACCCTGCCTTCCGGGTTACAAATAGTGAAGCCTGTCCGGGATGACCTCAGTGCCCTCCGGCCATAGCTTCTTTCGCACACTTCGGATTCGCCTCAACTTTCTTGAGGATCTCCGCAACATTTGATTCAGGGAGCCACTTAACCTTGCCGGTGCCGACATCGTAGATAGCACCGACTACCTTGGCTTTTCCGCTCTTTACGATCTCCCTGGTAGCAGCGCTATGCATGAACAGATCGTCGATTCCCTGCCATACGTTTTGTTCGATCGCAGCAGGGATGATGGCCTTGCCCTTTACATCGGGATGGGCAGCCATGGCAGCACGCACGGCCGGCTCTATGTTGTCCACCAAGGGGGGAATGTTGGCTTCCAGCGGATGCCCATGCCCCAAAACAGCCTGCGTAACCGCAGTCACTGCACCGCACTGCGTGTGCCCCAGCACAACAAGAACAGGGGTGTTTACGTGGGCTAGGCCGTATTCGATCGACCCGCGCTCATCCACGTCGCAGACGTTGCCAGCGACCCTTATGACAAAGATATCCATGACGCCTGCGTCAAAGACAATCTCCACAGGGACACGGGAGTCAGAACAGGTAATCACAGTGGCGTAAGCATGATTTCCCTGGTTCTCTGTCCCGGCCTGGTGAAGACGGGCAGCATTAGCATGGGGGTGTGTCGCTTTCCCCTCAACAAACCTTGCGTTCCCTGCCTTGAGCATGGCAATGGTCGCGTCCGGGCTTGGTTTGGCAGCAGCCTTTCCACTGGCGGCAGCTGGCAGCGCAGTCAATGCAAGCACACAACATCCAATGACCAATACGGTAATAATGCGTTTCATGATAACCTCCTTCAAAGAATTTTGTTGACTCTCTTAGTCTCCAACCTAAAGTTCAAGACCCAATCCGGCCGCCTATACTTTAGGTAGACCTTTGCTGACCCTGTTTTTCAATGGCTGGGCAATATATCACACCCTTATCCCGACCACCGTTCTCGCAATCTCCCGCCGTTTATGTTTAACATTCAACGACTTAGACGGTACTGCTGGGCGGGATGGATCAAAGCGAGGATGGGCGCACGGCTAACATTTTTCAGCCTCTTTGTCAACGAATTTGTTCTGGAGTACGTACAAGGATGCCTGCAAATTCATCTTCTCCTGAGCCCCTTATTGTGGTAGCAGAAACCATGTCTGTTAAAACGGCCTTCATTGAAGTGGCTGTCAGCCTGCCCGTTTTTAGCACCTTCACATACGAGGTGCCAGAGTTGCTTCGTCCCTCGGCCGCGGTGGGAAAGCGCGTGCTGGCCCCTTTCAAGAGCATCCAGGTTACCGGGTATATCCTTGAGGTCCTTCAAACAACGGATCAGACAGGCACTAAGGAAATCCTGGATATTCTGGATGACATCCCCATGTTTCCTCCCTCCATGGTACCATTTTTTGCATGGATCTCGGACTATTATCGTTGTCCCATTGGAGAAGTCATCAAGGGGGCGCTACCCGGCGGCCTGAACGTCACCCGTGTCGAAACCGTGAGCATGACAGATAAAGGACGTTCCATGCTCTCAGGTCCGGCCCTGAAGTCGCTTGATCGGGCTGTGCTGGAAGCACTTGAGGAGAGAGGTCCCTTGCGATTGCGCACACTTTACAAACAATGCAAAGAGGAACTCTCCCCAAGGGGGCTGGCCGCTTTGGAGCGGGCTGGCTGGATAACAAGGAAGCGCGAACTCAAGCCAGGCAGAGTCCGACCAAAGATGGAAAGATACATAATGGCCAAGGAGGAAAGGCCTTCTGCCGAGTCTCTTTCACAGGTTCGGTGCAATATCATCAAGATCGTGGAAGACCACAATGAAATTTCCTTAAAGAATCTAAATGCTCAGGTTCCATCGGCCGGACGACTTGTTAAGAAGATGGCCCAAGACGGTTTCTTGTCCGTGGTTGAAAGGTGTGTTTACCGTGACCCTTTTGGCGAACCGATAGCCCCTGACGCCGGCGGCCCCACTCTTACCAAGGACCAGACCCGCTGTGTGGAAACTCTGTTGGAGGGCCTCGGCAAGGGTTTTCAGACCTATCTTCTTGATGGCATCACTGGCAGCGGTAAAACAGAGGTCTACATGAGGGCTGTAGCGGCTGCCCTTGAAAGGAACCAGGAGGCCCTCATACTGGTGCCTGAGATTGGGCTAATTTCCCAGATGGAACGGCTCTTTCGCGCACGCTTTGGTGAGTGCATCGCTCTGCTGCACAGCGGCCTGAGTCCAGGTGAGCGCTTTGACCAGTGGGTGAGGATCCTGCGCAAAGAGGCCAAGGTCGCGATCGGAGCCCGGTCCGCAATCTTTGCCCCCTTTGAGAACTTGGGTCTGATCGTCGTGGATGAAGAACACGACGATTCGTACAAACAGGAAACCAAGCTTCGGTACCATGCCCGTGATCTGGCGGTCGTCCGAGCAAAGTTGCAGGGGGCTCTGGCAGTGCTCGGATCTGCTACCCCGTCGGTCGCGTCTTATTACAATGTGCAAACCGGGAAGTTTCAGGGGCTGAATCTTCCGAAACGAATCGAAGACAGGCTTCTCCCAGAGGTTACGATTGTAGATCTGCGGGAACCGGAAGGGGGCCGTTATGCCAAGCCCTTCATTACGGGAGAGCTGGAGAAGGCCATAGCCGAGACACTGCAACGCGGAGAACAGACCCTTCTTTTTCTGAACAGGCGAGGTTTTGCAAATTGCCCCACTTGTGGAGTTTGCGGAGTGCCTGTGCGCTGCAAGAACTGTGACATCACCTTGACCCTCCACCAGGAGGCCAACGCCCTGAAGTGCCACTACTGCGGCTACATACGGGCTTTGGCGGCCGGCTGTCACACCTGCGCCAGTCCCAAAATCAAGCTGCTTGGCCTCGGGACAGAAAGAGTAGAGGCCAAGATCAAGGAGATCTTTCCAGAAGCCAGGGTGGCCCGTATGGACCGGGATACGACAGTCCGAAAGGGTGCCCTTGTCAAGATCCTGAAAGACCTTAAGGAAGGTGCAATCGACATTCTCATAGGAACCCAGATGGTGGCCAAGGGGCACGATTATCCCAATATTACCTTAGTGGGGATTATTTGTGCCGACCTTTCACTCAATTTTCCCGACTTCCGGGCCGGGGAGCGAACTTTCCAGATCCTGGCTCAGGTGGCAGGGCGTGCAGGTCGAGGCACACAAACCGGCCGGGTCATTTTGCAGACATATAACCCTGAACACTTCTGCATCCTAACTGCAAAGGACCAGGATTATGGGGCGTTTTACGATCATGAGATCCAATTTCGAAGGACCTTGAGGTACCCTCCATTCTCGCGCCTGATACACATTCTGGTTGCAGGAAAGGACAAGGAAAAGACCGCCCTGTGTGCTCAAAATCTGGGAGAGGTTTGCCGGACCCTGGCATCAGAGAGTCGGACATACCGGGAAAATGTGAAATACCTCGGTCCGGTTGCTGCGCCTCTGGCCAGGCTGCAGAAACAATATCGGTGGCACATTCTTCTTAAAGGGCTGAAGCCCGGACCTTTACACGGCATGGCCCGAGCCCTTATGGACAGAGCGGAACGATCGATTTCAAAGGCCGGAGTAAAGGTGGTCGTTGATGTAGATCCGGTGGATATGCTGTGATTGGCTCTCTACCCGCGCACGAAGTTGCTGCCGCAAGGCAGAAGCATAGCCCTTCAAGGCGGGGAGGCTTCACAATTTCTCATTCCGTGAAAAGGAGGGATATATTGTGAAATTTGCTGTGATGAGCGACACCCACGACCATATCTGGAATGCAAGAAAGGCCCTGGAGTTCGTGAGGGAGCGTGGTGCTGAGGCCATCATTCACTGCGGGGATTTTATTGCCCCGTTCATGCTAAAGGAGCTGGATCAGGCTGAGATTCCGGTGCATGGTGTTTTTGGTAACAATGATGGCGACCAGTTCCTGTTAACCAAAATGGCCCTTACGGAATTTTCCAATATCACCCTGTACGGGCTTATGGGAGAGCTCAAGTTTGCCGATTTTAGGGTTGCCTTCACCCACTATCGGGCCGTGGCCGATGGTCTGGCGGCAAGTGGGCGGTTCGACCTGGTTTGCTTTGGCCATTCGCACGAGGCATTTCTTGAGAAGAGGGGAGAGACGGATTTGCTGAACCCTGGAGAGGTCATGGGAAAAGATGGGTCCCCCGGGTTCTATATGGTAGACACATTGGCTAGAGAGTATGAACCGATTTCTCTCCTGTGATCTTGGTGGGACTTTCCAGGTCGGTCTTACACTTACAGGCTAGCAATGACAGAACCCGTCTTGGAGGTGTCATAGCCACCCAACTGATGCACAAGCTCTTTAAATGAATCTGATCGGATAATTTCCAGCATCAACCGGATCTTTTCGTCCTCGAAAAACTCCTCTGGAATGACAAGGTCATATTCCTCGGTAACGATCGGAACAAAATCGAGATTCAGGGCCTTGGCCGCTGCATATATACCAAGCCCGGAATCTGCTGAGCCGCTGAGCACACTTACCGCGACAGACATGTGGGTGAATTCCTCTTGCTCATACCCCTGGATGTTTTCAGGCTTGATGTCAAGTTGTGCAAGCCGATAGTCCAGAAGGACACGGGTGCCTGATCCAGCCTGCCTGTTGACAAAGGTGATGTCGTCTCTTGCCAGCTCCTGGATCCCGTTGATTCGTTTTGGGTTTCCACGAGGTACAATCAGGCCTTGCTGGCGATAGACAAGGTTGACCAGCCTCACTCTCAGGTCTGGAAGGTATTGTTTGATATAGGAGATATTATACGAACCCGTCTCCGTATCAAGGAGATGAGAGCCTGATGCATGACAGTGTCCCTTGGCTAGAGCCATCAGTCCCCCCAGGCTCCCTACGTTGCTGGAGGACAGGCCGAAACGAAAATCCCGAACCCCCATCTGATTTGCCAAAATATCGAGGGTGTTGTCGTGGCTTCCAACGATTACCACGGTGTTCTCAATCTCTGCAACATCCTTCAAGAGCTCCGCTTCCGCCGGCTCTCCTGCCCTGATCCCTTCCACATGACTCGGAATCCGGATAATCCCATCTGCCTCGGTCAGAGTGGTCACAGATCCTGCGCCCCTTGGAAGGGCAGATGCCACGATCTTATCCTTCACCCGGCCGAGTTTGACCCGAACAAATTCCTCGATACCGAGCTTTGATGCAATCTTCCGAGTCGTTCTGACACTTATTTTGGGCCGTTGCGGCTCGCGTATGCCGAGCATTCTGCAGATGAGTGGCTGAACAAACTTCTCAAATGCCATGATTGCCGACACCGTATAGCCTGGATTCCCAATCACAGGTTTATTGTCGATGATCCCCAGCACGGTTGGCTTCCCGGGCATTATAGTAACTCCGTGTACCAGGACCTCACCAAGCTGAGCCATGACGGTTGCTGTATAATCCTCAGAGCCGGCAGAAGAACCTGCGCTCACGACTACAAGGTCAGCATCTCCTGCTACAGCTTTACGCACTGCACTGAGAATCTCTTCGAAGATATCGGGGACGATCGGGTGGAGCAGATATTCTCCGCCGCACGCCTTGACCAGGGAGCCCAGGATGGCGGCGTTGCTTTCAACCACCCGGCCCGGAGGAGGAGTGCCGGATGTTAAGTCTTGCTGATCAATGAGTTCTGAACCGGTGGGGATGATGAGAACTCGGGGTTTTTGTTTTACCTTTAGGTCAAAGATGCCACCGTTCAGAAGGGCACCAATCTCATATGATGTAATCAGATGATTCTGAGGGAGGATGAGTTCGGTGGCCACGATATCCTCGCCCACTTTTCTGACGTATTGCCAGGGGTAGGCCGCAGATTCGATCTGGACAGTTTCCTCATTCACGACCACAACGTGTTCGATCATAATGACCGCATCTGTTCCCTCGGGCATCATTTGGCCGGTATTTATGTAAAGGGCATCCCTGCCTATGTTAAGTTCCTTTGGCCGGTCTACTGTAGTGCCGAAGGTATCTTCAGCCTTTACAGCGATTCCGTCCATGGCCGCTGCATGATAGCCGGGGCAAGAGAATCTGGCAAATACCGGTTCTGCTGTGACCCGCCCAGCCGCCTCTCGAGCGGGAATAGTCTCCGACTGGAGGTATTGGTCAAATAGAAAACGACCAAAAAAGACCGTCTGTGCCTCCTCCAGGGATTTCATTTGGAGATAAATGTGTCTGCCGCTTTGCATAGGTTTCCTCTGTTCAAAAGATTTTCTTAAACTCTTGGTCAGAAACCTTGGCAATTCGTTGCCGTATACGCTTGTAGTTCTTAAGGAGTTTTTTGGCGGTAGGGGTTAAGGCCGAGCCGCACTCCTTTCCGCCGCCCGGTTTTGTGACTAGTATCTTGGCCCCCATGCGTTCCTCTGTCGATTTGATTCGGCCCCAGAAGGCACGGTAAGACATCTTCAGTTCTTTGGCTGCTTTGTTCATCGAACCTAAACGATCGACCGCGTCGAGCATGTGTTCCCTGCCGCTCCCGAATATGACCTTCCCGTGGTCGTCTTCGATCCAGAGCTTTGTTCGAATCTTCATGGGGCTCTCCTTTCAACGGCTTGGGCTAAACTGAACGTAACTACTCAGGTTATCAGGTTCACCAGAACGGGTTTCAATGGTTCAGCGGTTCGGAGGTTAACCCAACCAACCGTGGAACTTTGGAACTTTGAATCTGAATAGTTGCAAACATTTTTGAACATCAACAGAGTGTCGAGCCGCTTGACAGGGCAGCCTAACATCTATTAGTTTTCTAATTCGTAGGCTTTGCGTACCAAGCAACATTTAAGCCTTATACCAAAAATTTAAACAGCTTACCATAGGATTCTGCGGCACATGGAACAGGTCAGGGCGGTGGTTTTTGATTGCGATGGAGTGATGTTTGACTCGAAGAAGGCCAATGAGGCCTACTACAATCATATTCTGACTCAATTCGGAAAACCCCGGATGAACAGCAGGCAGTGTGACTACGTACACATGAACACAGCAGAGCGCTCCGTAGCATTCCTGTTCAGGAATGACCCCAATTTGAAAGATGCCATCGCCTATTGGCGGGGGATGAGCTATTTGCCATTTATCCCTCAAATGGAGATGGAGCCGTACCTGAAACCTTTGCTGGAGTATTTACGTCCTGCTTACAAAACCGCCATATCCACAAACCGATCAGACACAATTGGTCCTGTCTTAGCTCACCACGGGCTGGAAGCATACTTTGACCTGGTGGTTTCGTGCCTTGATGTGAAACACCCCAAACCAAATCCCGAGTCACTCATCAAGATACTGGACCATTTTGGGCTATCCCCGCAGGAGGCCATTTATGTTGGGGATTCAGAGATCGATGAGTCGGCAGCAAGGGCCGCCGGAGTTCCCCTGGTGGCGTATAAGAACCCGACGCTTTCGGCAGCCCACCATGTGACACACTTCAAGGAGTTGGAAGAACTTCTGGAGAGCAATTGACGACTACTCGTCTTCCGTATAAAGCACAGCCAAAATAACGGTTTTTTTGTCACCATGGCACCGGACCAGGTGCGGAACGGTGGAATCATAATAGATGCTGTCACCCGGGTACAGCACATCAGTATGGTCCTCCAGGATCACTTCCATAGCCCCCTCTAAGATGTAGATGAACTCCTGTCCCGCGTGCGCGGAGAGTTCCTTTCTTGCTTTGGAAGGGACGAGGGTCACCATAAAGGGTTCCATGTGGCGGTCTTTTTTGTCCGGCGCCAGAGACTCGTAAGTATAGCCGTACTGGTCTCCCTGGGCAGAGGTGAATCTGGAGATGACACGCCGCTCATCCTTGCGGACTACCGCAAAGGGCTTAACCTCACCGGTTGAGATGAATCTGCCGAGCTTCATGTCAAGCGCCTTTGCGATCTTTATCAAGGCACCCAACGGCGGGGAAACTTGATCTGTCTCTATTTGGTCAAGATACTCTGAACTCAGGCCGGTCCGCTGGGCAACATCTTCTAAGGTCAAGCCTTTCTCTTCCCGGACCCTGTGCACCCGCTGTCCTACAGAGGCTATTTGTCCGACCCCTTCAGCCTCATCAGATGCGGCAACGGTCTTTTCTGCCCGCTCAGAGGAGAACTGACCGATATCTTCCAAGAAATCTTCATAAGCATCTGCCGGCTTTTTATCACTCATGACAGGAACCTCTCTGTTTTGGGCCTGAATCGAACTTGGCTCCGTTTTGCTCCGCAACAAAAGTAAGCAGTGGGCAGTACGCACAAAGGAGCAGGCAGTTTGCATAGTGCCTACTGCTTACTGCCTACTATCTGGATGCCGGAAAACAGGAGCTATTAAAAGGCGTATAATTTCAATGGGGTGTAGAAACTCCGAGGCGTTTCAGGACACGGCCTTTAGAAAGGCCTCCAGTCCCTTCATGCCATCCACATTGTAGACCTCATGCTCGTGGGTGTCAGGGATGATTTTGCGAAGCAGCCCGGTTAGCACCTTTTTAGGACCCACTTCGGCAAAAACCTCGACTTCTTCCTCCTGCATCCTGCACATTGAATCAAACCACCGAACCGGGCTGCACAACTGTCTTGCCATAATCTCCCTTATCCCGTCCGGGTCTGATTCAGGGGCAGCAGTTACGTTGAACAACACGGGCCGCTTTGGCTCGTCAAATGGAATTTCATCCAGAAACGCTCCAAAGTCTTTTTCAGCCCCTCGGATCAATTCGCTGTGCCATGCCCCGCTGACTCTCAGCGGAATCGCCCTGGCCCCTCGGGTTGTGGCTTCTTCAGAGGCGGATTCCACCGCATCAGGAGCCCCTGTTATGACGATCTGCTCGGCGGTATTGTGATTTGCCACGGCAACGACGCCTTTTTCCTGGGCGGCCTCGACAATCTTGCGAACATCATCAATATTGAGGCCCAGAATGGCATGCATGGCCCCTTTGTGTTTGGTACTTTCGCGGTGCATCAGATGGCCCCGTTGGAACACCAGTTTGCAGGTATCCTCCAAGTTGATCACTCCGGCAGCCCTCAGGGCACAGTACTCTCCAAGGCTGTGACCGGCAGCGAGGTCAGGCTGGGCACCCTCTTTTTCGAGGGCCGCGAGACAGGCCAGGTTCACTGCTGTCATTGCAGGTTGCAGGTTCACAGTGAGGGTTAGTTCTTCCATGGGGCCCTTGAAACAGAGGCTGGATATGTGTGTCTTGGTTATATCGTCAACCATGTCAAAAATCTCACGCACAAAATCATATTCCTGATAAAGGTCGAGTCCCATACCTACTGCCTGGGAACCTTGTCCAGGGAAGAGAAATGCTGCTTTTTTCTTCAAACTTTGCCTCCGTTCGTTATCCGAAAATCATTATTCTTTTTGCGATTCACGGTTATTTCGTTCATCCAGTTTAAAAAGCCTTCTGCAAATGTCAACATAAAGAGACTTCTGGTCTCTATGCCCGCTGTCCTTCAAAAAGACGGTGGGGTCATGAAGGATCTTCTTGACGAGGGCCGCTGTCAGACGGTCAATGGCCGCCTTGTCCTCCTCGGATGCTGATGTGAGAGAGGCAAAAGTCTTCTTCAGCTCTGCCTGCCGGATTTCTTCCACCTTGTCTCTGAGAGAAACTATGGTCGGCACTACGTCGAGGGATTGGAACCATCTTCGAAACTGGACCACCGCGCCATCCACAATCCGTTCTCCCCTGCGTGCCTCCTGCTGCCGTTCCTCTATGTTTTCCTGAATGGCCCCCTCGAGGTCATCAATGTCATAAACATAAACGTTTGTGATTCGATTGATTTCAGGCTCTATGTCCCGAGGCACCGCAATGTCAATGAAAAAGAGGGGGCGATTCTTCCTGGCCCGCATAACGCCTTTGAAATCGGAACGTACCAGGATGTAGTTAGGGGCCC
This sequence comes from Desulfobacteria bacterium, assembly GCA_030145395.1. Taxonomy (GTDB): domain Bacteria; phylum Desulfobacterota; class Desulfobacteria; order Desulfobacterales. The sequence continues at coordinate 3,244 of JAQYVR010000136.1, read as the reverse complement.
CTGTAGAGCTAATCACGATATCGACCTGTTTAAGATAGTCACGTACCTCTTCGAATCGAATGGCTGTTCCTTTAAACTTTTCGGCAATTTCGAGGCCTCGTTCAAAGGTGCGGTTGGCTACGTATATGGGCTCCGCCCGGTTAGTTACGAGGTGCTCGACCGCCTGCTCAGCCATCTCACCGGCACCAATCAGCAACACCGATTTTCCTTCGAGTTCACCGAAGATCTTGCGGGCCAATTCCACGGCTGCATAGCTGATGGAAACCGCGTGGTCACCAATGCCGGTCTCGGTCCGCACCCGTTTGGCCACGGAAAAGGACCGATGCATCAGCCGATTCAGAATAACACCGCAACTTCTATGATCAGACGCCTCCTGGTAGGAATCTTTGATCTGACCAAGGATCTGCGGCTCCCCAACCACCATGGAATCCAGGCTTGCCGCTACGCGAAAGATATGGCGCACTGCCTCATCGCCTTCGTATGTGTAAAGGGCGTTTTCAAAGGTGTCGCGAGGAGTCTTCTTGAACTCGGCAAGGAAATCCTTGATTGCTTCTGTTGCTCTGGATGTGTCCTTTGTGGCTAAGAGAAATTCCACACGGTTGCAGGTCGAGAAGAGAACAACTTCATCCACATAAGGTTCTTGACGCATAGTCTCCAGCACCTTGGGGTTGTCTTCACTGGCAAAGGCCAGGCACTCCCGGACCTCTACGGGTGCTGTTTTATGATTAAGACCGATTATTACTATTTGGTTCTCTTCCACAATATCCCTAACTCGGATAAACCGGAAATCCGACACGAAGTGCTGTTTCTTAAGCCGTCAGGCGCAACCTGGCGCTAACCGAAAAAATTTATCCCAAAAAACGCAAGAAAAATGTAAAAATAAGTATTACAAATCCCACAATGGTCATAACGGCGGCCCGCCTTCCTTGCCACCCCACGGTTAGGCGTTCGTGTAGCAGGACTGCATAGACCAGCCAGGTGATCCCCGCAAAAATCTCTTTGTGGTCCCAGCTCCAGAACCGACCATGGACCATCTGAGCATAAATGACGCCGGTAATGATCCCACAGGTCAGCAGGGGAAATCCCGTAATAAGGCATGAGTATCCCATGGAATCAAGCAGGTTCAGGGAAGGAAGCCGACGGAAGAAAAAACCGCGCTTCTTGTCCTTGATCGCCTTCTCTTGGATCAGATACAGGACGCCCACCAAGAAGGCTATGGCAAGGGCGGCAAGGCCTAAGATAAGAGTCCCAATGTGAAACGTCCGCCACAGTCCCCTGAAGAGGGGGTCCAGTTCAACGTAAGGCCTTGGCAGGATGGACGCAATAACAACGGACAGCGAGGCCAGGGGTGCCACAAGGGCACCCAGAACCATCAGATTAAATTTTATCTGAAGCGCGAGAAAGACACCAGCAACAGCCCATCCAAATGTGGAAAGCGTTTCATGAAGACCCTGAACAGGAATGTGTCCAGTCTCGAAGTACTGCAAGGCAATGAAGCCCGTGTGGCACAGGAATCCTATCCAGAGCAGGGTACTTGAAACCTTGTACACGGAACGCCTTTGAAACAGGACATAACCTTGATAACCCAATGAGCTTGCGATGTAACACGCTATTGTCAGAGTAAACAAAACGTTCATGGATAGTCCTCTCGAAAAGTGGTGGCTATGCCGAAGCAAGACTCCCAGAGAGTTCGTCGGCTCTCCCGAAGGGTAAACAACATGGCTGTTTTTCTAGTTCTCTGTATATCACCCGCAGTGAATTCCACAAAATCGTTCAAATATCTCGCAGAGAAAGGCTATTGTTGGTTTTTAGAACCTTTTGCCATGTTGTTCATGCAACTAAAGGGTCAGCTCTTCCCAGGTATACCCATTGCCCAGGACATCTTTGAGAAGGCCGTCCACATCCCGGGTACGGTTGTCACGGATCATTTCCAGCAACCCATCGTCCAGCAACTGCTCAAACACCTTCTTATGGGCCTCCGGACTCTTTGACTCAGACAGAAGCTTCTGGCGGATCGCCCCCATCAGGTTCAACAATAACGCATATTCCGGCCCGAATTCCTTTTCCAGGTTCTGGCGTATCCGCCTTGCCACAGCCGGACTCTTGTTTGAGGTGGAAATGGCAATCAACAGGTCCCCCTGGCGGGCAATAGCCGGAAGGACAAAGTTGCACGCTGCCGGGCGATCGGCAATGTTGCAGAGCAGTCCCCGCTCTGCAGCATCCTTGCTGATCGTTTCATTTACCTCCTCGTTGTCAGTTGCTCCAATCACCAGAAACTTGCCCTCCATGTCAGAGGGTTCATACTCCCTGGTCTTAAGACTAATGCCTCGCTCTGAGGCCAAGGTCTGAAGCGCTTGGGTTGCATCGGTGGTTACCACGGTGACAAGGGCCCCGCATTCAAGTAGGGTTTTGACTTTACGTTCACCCACGCCACCGCCTCCAACAACAAGACATTCCCTGTTTTGTACGTCCAGGTTTATAGGGTAATAGCGCATTACAATCGCCCGTCTATTTCATTTTTGATAAATGCCATGACAGTCCACGACAGCTCAAGAGGCCTCTTGGTACGGGCCACCCCAACAAAGATTCGAATAAGCTGCGCCAGGGGAATTGGCCGGGAAACCGGCTTGACCCGTCCCGCCTTGATCGCCCGGATAATGGCATCGGGAGTCTTTTCCGCCTCAACCAGCGAATAGGCCAGCCCAAACTGGCTCAGTATGTGAGCATCCGAAGTTCCAACAACCGGGAGCTGATGCCTTTGGGCAAATCGGACGGCGTGCCTGTTGAAATTTATCTGTTGGGTATAGAAATGGCAATATTCGATGGCATCAAAGAGGTGCGGTGCGGCTTCAAGGTGTCCGTTCAGGGACGTAGGTCCCGGGTAGTACGGGTGGGGCGCGACAACCAGATTGTTTTCAGCCTTTTGTCTCAGGACGTCTTTGAAGCTGTTATAGGAGCCGTCTTTGAAGGGCATATTGATCAGCAGGATGTGTCTCCCCTTGATGCCGGCCTCAACACCCGGGATCAACACAATGCCCCGTGCAGCCGCATACGACTTGAGCTCGGGGCTGTACGTCAGCGTATCGTGATTGGTTATGGCCAGGGCATCAAAACCTCTTAGCGCGGCTTCATCAATCAGTTGATAGGCCGAGTACGAGATCTGGTCTTCCCGATCTTCCCTGGTGTGGATGTGAAGGTCAATCTTTAAAGGCTTCATGTTCATGATCCGAGTGAACCGACAACA